>MWOX01000139.1 GCA_002026005.1 Prochlorococcus sp. HOT208_60m_808M21 | reverse complement strand
TGCTTCTGCTACTTCTCTTAATTTTTCTAACTGTTCTTTAGTTTTATCCATGATAAATAAATTAGAAATTAACCACTTTTAAAAATGGTTTTAATACAGATTTTTCACTCCCACACAGATTCATATTCTCTCTTTTTTTTATAAAGTCAAATAAATTTCCTTTTATTAAGGTTTTATGAGGACTTCCAATTAATTCTTTATTTAATATTGAAACCATAAGATTACCTGAAATAGAAATACTCTTAAATTATGAAGTAAACACAGGCAAACCTATTGTTGCAGTTGTTATGAGAGACCCTGCAAAAATCAAGAAAGGTAGAAAAGGGTAGTTTTTCAAAGCTAAACTTAATAATTCGAAATTACTATATAGGTATTTATACTGTTTGTCTACCCCTTGACTATCTTTGAGATAAAAATTTTTCTTTAAAAGGTAAAAATTAAACATCAACCAAATTTACCTGATATGTATTCCTGAGTAGTTTTTTCTTTGGGAGAATTAAAAATTTTCTTTGTCGAATTAAATTCTGCAAGATAACCAACTTTTCCTCCATCACCCTCTTCATATTCAATTGCATTAAAAAATGCCGTCATATCGCTTACTCTTAAAGCCTGCTGCATATTATGGGTAACGATTATTATTGTGTAATTCTTCTTAAGTTCGTGCATCGTCTCTTCTATTTTTAAAGTAGAGATTGGATCTAACGCCGAGCATGGCTCATCCATGAGAATTATTTCAGGCTCAATAGCAATAGTTCTAGCGATACATAATCTTTGTTGTTGCCCACCAGATAATGAGTAACCACTATCATTTAATTTATCTTTACATTCATCCCACAAAGCAGCTTTTCTTAGTGAACTCTCAACTAATTCATCCATATCTCCCGTAAAGCCATTAATTCTTGCTCCAAATGCGATATTTTCGTAGATAGATTTAGGAAAAGGATTAGGCTGTTGAAAAACCATTCCAATTTTTCTTCTCACTTCAACTGGATCTACTCTTTTATCGTAAATATTAGTTCCATCAAAAAGGACAGTCCCCTTTAGTGAGCAATTAGGAATTAAGTCGTTCATCCTATTTAATGATCTAAGAACAGTTGATTTACCACAACCAGAGGGGCCAATAAGGGAGGTTATATTTCCTTTTTTAAAGTTACAAAAAACATTTCTTACTGCTTCAAAAGTTCCATAGCTAATAGAGACATTCTCAAGAGATAAAATAATATTCTTTGGTGTTTTTTTATTAGTTTTGATCATTTATACTCTCTTAGTTTTCTCAGTAAAAGCGGCTAATATCCTTGAAAATATATTTACTGATAGTATCGATAAAACGAGAATAAAGGAAGCTGCCCATGCTAATTTATTCTGAGCATCATATGGTTCTAGAGCAAAGTTGTATATTAATACGGCCAATGAACCCATCTCATAAAACAAGTCTCCAAAGCCTGTTATGTAGTAGTAAGAGAATAAAGCCGTAAATATTAAAGGTGCTGTTTCGCCTGCAGCTCGTGCTATTCCAAGTACAACGCCAGTAGCAATAGACCTAAAGGCAGAGGGCAAAGTAACTTTCAATATAGTTGTATACATACTTGCTCCAACACCAAGAGACGCATATCTCAACTCATTAGGTACCAGCTTTAAACCTTCGTCAGTGGTCTTAATCACAGTAGGTAACATCAATATTGAAAGTGCCATACCGCCTGCCAAGCCACTGTACATACTTCCGAATAAGATTTTTGTAGAGACAATTAAGGCATAAATAAATACTCCAGCAATAATTGAAGGAACTCCAGCTAAAACATTTACCCCGAATCTAATAAACCTTGGAAAAGCACCACCTTTAGAGTATTCAGCTAGATATATACCTCCGCCAACACCTACTGGTATGGCAATAATTGAAGCAATGGTAGTAATTATTAATGTCCCGATCAATGCAGGATTAATGCCTCCTGCATCTAAATCATCTCCAGGTGGATTTGGTTCTAAAGTAAATAGTTCTGGTGTAATTTGAGATCCACCTTTAATAAGAATATAAGTAACCAGAAAAATCAAAGGAAGTATTGCAATCAATGCACAAATTACGGATAAAGAAGTAAAGAATTTATCTCCTATATTTCTTGATAATCTTTTCTGGTAATAAAGTGAATTCATAATTATCTAGTATTTGAGACTGAATTTCTTCACCAGCCACTGCGCAAAGATATTTACCACTAAAGATAAAATCATGAGTACAAAAGCCGCATAAAAGAGTGATGAAACCTGACTACCATCTGCCTCACCAAACTGGTTTGCGAGCATGGAGGAAATAGTATAACCAGGGGACAATAGAGACCAACTAAATGCATTTGAATTACCAATAATCATTGTTACAGCCATAGTTTCACCCATTGCCCTTCCTAAAGCTAATAAGACACCTGCCATAATTCCTGATAATGCTGCCGGCAAAATTACTGAAAATATTGTTTTCCATCTACTTGCTCCAATTCCATATGCTGCATTTCTAAGCTTTTTAGGAACCTGATTAAGTGAATCTCTTGCAATGGAAGTCACTATTGGCAAAAGCATCACAACTAAAATCAATATTGCTAACAAGGAATTCCTTCCTGTAGGTTCTGTACTGAATAAAGGTATCCAACCAAAGAAATTATGTAAAAAGACAAAAAAGGCTCTAAAAAAAGGTTCCAATACAAATATTGCCCAAAGTCCCAATACAACTGATGGTATAGCCGCTAGTAATTCAACAAAGGAACCTATTATTTCTCTAACAACTTTCGGCACAAAGTCTTCGGTAATAAATATTGCGGTTCCAACGCCCAAAGGGATAGTTATTAATAACGAAAGAAATGAGGTTACTAATGTGCCATATATTGCAGTAAAAGCTCCGTATTCATCTTTTACTGGATTCCATTCAGAGGTTACGAGAAACTTCAAGCCATACCTTGAAAATGATTCGAATGACTGAAAAAAGACTACTAAAATAATTCCTAAAAGTATTATTGCTACAAAACTAGACAAGACTAGGGCAGTATTCTTGAAGATAATATCTATATTTTTTTCGATACCGAATCTTTTACGATTCTTGAAAAGAGTTAATTTCTCTTCCATTAAAAAAAGAATATCTCTATAAATCTACTACTAAATGAGCAAAAAGACTTTCAAAAAAATCAAAAAATTTTGATATTTGATTATTTACAATTCCTCTTATTCTTGGATGACTGAATTAAGTTACCTAACCAATTTTGAATATCTGATAATACTTCTAAATCTAATTTGTAGTAGACCCATCTTCCTTCTTGTCTATCACTGATGAGACCTGAATCTTTGAGAATTTTAATATGATAAGAAATTTTCGATTGAGCCAATCCTGTAACTTTTACTATGTCACAAACACATATCTCTCCATTCATCATTAATTCAAGAATATTTATTCTAATTGGATCAGAAAGAGATTCCATTATCCCAACAAACTGCTCACTATTAATCTTTTTAAGTTGCTCTAACAAGACCTAGAGATGATTTATTTTTTAATATTAACCTAAAAAATAAAATTACACATATCAAGAGTTATTGATATATCAAATATTTTTGATATATAATAAGTCAGGTGTAAGATGTTTTATGAAAATTGGAATTAACGGATTTGGGCGAATTGGGAGACTGGCTTTAAGAATCTTGTGGCAAAGGAAAGATATAGAAATAACTCATATAAATGAAACAGGTGGAGATTCCTCAGCTGCATCTCACTTACTAGAATTTGATTCTGTCCATGGCAGATGGAATAAAAATATAATTTCGAATGAAGATGAAATAATAATTGAAGGGAAAAAAATTTCCTTTACATCAAAAGAGAACTATCTTGATGTTCCATGGGATAAATCTTCGGTTGACCTTATTTTGGAATGCACGGGGAAAAACAAAACTCCACAAGACTTAAATCCATATTTTAATTCTCTTGGAGTAAAAAAAGTTATTGTTGCCTGCCCTGTCAAAGGAATTTTTGGAGGTGAACAAGCACTTAATATTGTTTACGGAATTAACCATTCCCTTTATAAAGCTGATAAACATAAGTTAATTACCGCAGCATCATGTACTACTAATTGTCTAGCTCCCATCGTAAAAGTTGTTAATGAAAATTTTTCAATTAAACATGGGGCTATTACAACTATTCATGACGTTACAAATACCCAAGTTCCAGTAGATCTATACAAAGGTGACTTAAGAAGAGCAAGAGGATGCATACAAAACTTAATTCCTACTTCGACTGGATCGGCCAAAGCAATTGCCGAAATTTTTCCTGAACTAAAAGGCAAACTAAATGGACATGCAGTAAGGGTTCCTCTTCTAAACGCCTCTTTAACAGACGCAGTTTTTGAATTAAATAATGAAGTAACTGAAAAGCAAGTAAATAGTGAATTTTTAAAAGCATCAGAAACATACTTAAAAGGAATTCTTGGATATGAGGAGAGACCTTTAGTATCTTCAGATTACTTAAATGACTCAAGAAGTTGCATAATAGATGGGCTCTCAACCATGGTTGTGAATTCAAATTTATTAAAGGTTTATGCTTGGTATGACAATGAGTGGGGATATAGTTGCAGACTTGCAGATCTAACCTCTTTTGTAATTGAAAAGGAAAAAAGATTTTAGTTTTTATGAAATTATCGAGTCTTCAACAATATAGTGTCGTCACAGCAAACTACTGGGCATTTACGCTTACTGATGGGGCATTAAGAATACTAGTTGTTGGCCACTTTCATGAACTAGGTTATTCAACCCTGCAAATTGCTTTACTTTTTCTTTTCTATGAATTTTTTGGAATAATTACAAACCTTTATGGTGGATGGATAGGAGCAAGATATGGTTTAAGGCTTACTTTATGGATAGGAACAATTCTGCAAATTATTGCTCTTTTCATACTGATTCCTGTCAAAGATAATTGGCCAATAATCTTTAGCGTCTCATACGTTATGTTGGCTCAAGCTCTTAGTGGAATAGCAAAAGATCTAAATAAAATGAGCGCAAAAAGTGCTGTTAAATCAATAGTTCCAATTTCAGAAGAGAATAACCAAAATAGTCAAAAACAATTATTTAAGTGGGTTTCAATTTTAACAGGTTCTAAGAATGCACTTAAGGGTGTTGGTTTTTTCTTGGGTGGACTCTTATATAAGCTATTAGGCTTTAATAATGCTGTTGGAATTATGGGTTTAGGTCTATGTCTGGCATTCTTTTTAACCTTATTTCTTCCTAAAGATTCAGGGAAAATGAAAAGAAAGCCTGTATTTAAAGATCTTTATTCCAAGTCCAAAGGTATAAATATTCTCTCAGGTGCAAGATTTTTCTTGTTTGGAGCGAGAGATGTCTGGTTTGTGGTAGCACTTCCTGTATTTTTAGATGTTTCTTTTGGATGGGATTATTTAAAAATAGGTCTTTTCTTGGGTGGATGGATAATAATCTACGGTTTCTTTCAAGTATTAGCTCCACTACTTAGAAAAGTATGGGGGAAAAATAATAGCCCAACAAAAACTACCGTTAAATTTTGGGGACTAATCTTGACTATTATTCCATTATTTATTGCTGGAGCGTTAAACGGTGATAAATCATTAGGTCCTGTAATTGTTATTGGATTAATAATATTTGGCTTTATTTTTGCAATGAATTCTTCTACTCATTCTTATTTGATTTTGGCTTATTCAGATAATGAAAAAGTAAGTTTAAATGTTGGTTATTACTATATGGCTAATGCAGCTGGAAGATTATTTGGAACCTTGCTATCAGGTTTATTATTTATGCTCGGGACCAATGCCTCTTCAGGTCTGCAATATTGCTTGTATTCTTCATCTATATTTATTTTTATTGCTTGGATTATAAGTTATAAATTACCTTCCTATTCTTCCAACAGCATCAATTGATTTTTTTAGAATTTCTCCTTTTAAGGGGACAAAGCCTAGTGAGGGTGCTTTTGATTGGTATTCGTCACTAAGTAATGTATAGAATGTATCTTGAATTGCCTTAGTATTCTTGCCATTGCCCGTTTCATAAGCAAGTATCCAAGTTAAGGTTGCTATTGGATAAGCTCCTTTAGCAGTAGGGTTTGGATTTTTACCAGCCAAGTTTTCATCAAGAGTTATTCCATTTAAGGCAATTGCTCCTGATTCAGTATTAGGAGTAACAAATTCACCAGAAAGATTTTGTAAAGCTGCTGCTTTTACATTTCCTTTTATATAAGATTGATTAACATAACCAATCGCTCCAGGAGTATTTTGTATAACGCCAGCGACTCCAGAATTACCTTTTGCTCCAACTCCCGCAGGCCATTTAACAGATTTACCAGTACCTAAATTCCAAGTTTCAGAAAAAGCCTCCATAGAATTTGTAAAAGCTTTAGTCGTACCTGATCCATCAGAACGATGAGCCCAAGTCAATTTCCCAGCGGAACAACCCAATTCCTTCCAATCTTTTATCAAACCCATTGCAACCCGAACGGCTTGCTCTTGAGTTAGCTTCAAATCGCAACCATAATTATATCCAAAGGCAATTGTGCCTCCAACCATGGGTATTTGCACAAGACCTCTTTTAACTTTCTTTATATCAGCTTCTTTCATTGGATCGTCAGAAGCTCCAAAGTTTACAGTTTCATCAATAAATGCTTTCCTTCCAGACCCAGAACCTACTGCCTGGTAATTAACTTTTACACCTCCCGATTTTGCATAATCAGAAAACCATCTTGTATAAATTTTTGAAGGGAAAGAGGCTCCCGCACCACTCAATCTAACGGTCGGCGAACCGCAGGCTGCTAAAACTAATAAAGAAGAACTAAGAAGAGCTTTCTTAAAAATGCTCATGACATCGTTATGATTGAAGACAATTTATTTATAGCATCAAACATAGAGCCAAAAGCAAAGATTAAGAATTACATCAAGATATTTTGATATAATCAAATATTCTTGATATATTGACTTCAATATCTCATTAAGAAATTAAATTTTTCAATTAAATATCAAACCTTTATTTAGAATTTAATTTTTGTTTTTACTCTGTTTTTATTTTGAGATTTAAATTCAAAAATTCCTGTATTAGTAAATATTGTCAATTCATCTCCAGATGTTTCTTCAATTGCAATTCCCTCAGACTCTAAATTTTTAACATAAACATTACCAATAAGTTTTAGAGATTTATCATCCTTGTCAAAAGAAAGCTTGTCAGAATAAGCCTCAAAATTACCACTATTACTTTTAATGACTACATTTCCCTTAGCCTCCAAATCACCCTCTAAAGTATTTATTTGAGAATCAGATGTAATTGTGTAATTAGTTAATTCCTCAGCAAAAGAAAAATCAGCTAATAAAAATAAAAACGATGCTAGAAGTACGCTTTTCATTTACTCCCAACCCTTTTCTGCATTTTGAATAATCCATTGTGCAAGAACCTTATCCTCTCCATCCTTCAATTTATTTTTATAACCCTTCATAAAACCAATCCCATCATTAGCAATTATTGTTATTGAATTTACATCTGCTATTCCTCTTTTTTCAAGGTCGGAAAGTTTTAATGATTTAGATCCTTTGAGAACGACTGATCCACCTTTTACATGGCAGCCTGCACAAACATTTCTAAAAATTGTTTCACCATCTCTAATATCAGAAGCCATTAGATATCTATTATGCAAAGAGGTTTGAAAAATAATTATTAAAGTTATTACAGGAATTACGAATAGAAATTTAAATATTTTCATTTGATTTATTCCACCCACAATAAATTTAGCAATTAATTCTGAATCTTGATCTATCTACTTTAATAGCTCTACTGCTACGACAAGATTTCCTAATAATCCGTTCAAAATATTTAGTTGTTCTTTACTACCAAATGCTATTAAAACCTGACCTGGTTGAAGTATAAAGTTCCCTCCTGGATTAGTGAACAATTTTTCATTTTCTTTAATGGCTAATATTTTAGCCCCACTCTTTTTACCTATTCCAAGTTCGGAAAGTGATCTTTTCTCTGCTGTTTCAAAAAGACTAATATCATTACTTAATTCAAATTCTTCAATTTCACATTCACTTCCTGCTAAAAGATCTAGGAAATCAATGGCGATTGGTCTTAAAGCCATTGATGCCATTGCTCTTCCTGCAGCTATATAAGGGCTTACGACTATACTTGCCCCGGCTAATCTCAATTTACTTGCGGCCTCTTCAGTTCCTGCTCTTGCAATTACTCTGATAGAGCTTCTTATACCTTTAGCACTTAAAACAACATATAAATTTGCAGCGTCATTAGGTAAGGTAACAACCAAGCTTTTACATTTTTCTAATCCTGCTAGTTTTAAAGTCTCGTCAAGAGTTGCATCAGCACAAAGTACTTCTAAGCCATTTTCTTCAGCAATCTTTTTTCTATCTTCATCGCTCTCAACAACGATAATTGGAATATTTTGCGTTTTTATCTGATTAGATATTTCCTGACCTACCCTCCCATATCCGCACAAAATTACATGATTTTCCATTTTTCTAAGAAGTCTTTTAAAACGTAATTCGTTTACCCTTTGAAAATAGCCGGATTCGAATAATCTAACAGCTTTTTGAAAGGTAAATTGAATAAAGATCAATCCGCCAACGATTACTAAAACAGTTACGATCCTGCCTTCAGGGCTTAAAGGTTGAACTTCTCCAAAACCAATAGTGGTTATTGTGATCAGAACCATCCATAGGCAATCACTCCATTCCCATCCTTCTGTTATTCGATAGCCAATTGCACCTAAAAAAAACAGAAAGAATAAAGAATAAATAAGACCAAACCAAGGTCTTAAATAGTCTTTAATAAAATAGAACTCAAATAATCTAAGCTTCATATCCCTTATTATCGTTAACTATTCAAAAATTTCAAAAAAATTTTCTATTATGTTCCTAAAACTATTTATTTGTTTAAGTGAAATACATATTAAGCAGGATAATAATATTTATTTTCGTAGCTCTATGCGTTAAACAAATGATTACTGTCTCAGGTATTATTTAATAATTCATTAAAAATTAATTCAAGGTTTTACTTGTACTGATTCAATAAGAAAATCGGAAGCTGCTTTTAACCAATCAGCGACAGTAAGACGAAGGTCAGGTTGAGAATATACAAGTGCGACAATAATTCCAACTAAGATTATCTTTACCATGGCAATTCAAATATTCTCATGAATTAAAGCACACCTATTAAGTAAAAAGAACCTTAAATTTATAAAAAACAGATTAATTAAAATTTCTCTAATTGATTAAACAAATATTCCACTCTTCTTAGATTAACGCCTAAATCTGATTGTCCTAATCTTGCTGCAGATCTTATCTGAATAATTCCTTTTGATCTATCTACATAACTTCTTACATCAAGCTTTAAAATTTCAAGATCATCAGGGAATCTAAAAATCAAGCTCCTACAAACACCTCTCCAATAATTTCTACCACTTTCAATAACTTCTGTCCGAGGTAACCCTTCTGCCAGAGAAACAAGTTGAATAAACTTCTGATCAACATTTATTAGTTTCCTTTCTATTAAGACACTGTTTAATGGATTAGTTATTGGAGCAAGACCTTGAATGGAGGAAACCATATTTTTAAAAAACTATGTAGATGTTCTAACTGATTTCAAATACAAAGTGAGAGAAAAAAGTAAAGAATTTTCCCATAAATTTGATCTTTTTATAAAGATTCCTTATTTTGTGATCAAAATTCTAAAATTTGAGATTTTTAATTGTTTTTTTTGATAGAGATGGTTGACTACCTTTTTTACTAGTTAGTTTCCTAACCCATATAAAAACTCCTACAAACAAAAATATTTCAACAATAATTCCAAGCTGTATAAGGCTCATTTTTTATCCTCTTTTTTCTTATTGGTGCCCTCTATGTATGGAACAAGGATATTTAATAACCATTTTTTAAATGCACTTAAAGGTTTCATAATCTATTTACTTGCCTTTTCTCCACAAACTCCTCCCTTTGATGAGATCCTCTATATTTGGCCAAGCTGCTATTAATTCTTTTAGTGCCTTTCTATTAGGAGTATAGAAAACACATGACAATGCACTTATTACATAAAGTATGAACCATAACTTACTCTCTGAATAAGCTAAAAACAAAGAGAAAAGAAAACTTCCAATAAAGAAGAAGAAAAATGACCTATTTAATATTTCTAATGGAGTTCTTTTAAGTCTGTAGAATTTAATCTTTTTAATATCTTCTTCAGTATCTTTCTGAAATTTACTTTCGTACGAATTAATTATTTCTTCTTCTAGAACTTTTTCATACTCTAAATTATCAATTGGATCGCTTTGATCCTTTTTATTTATCATCGGTATCTATACAGTACAAATATGTTAACTAATTTAAGGAATTTTAAAAAGTATCAAATTTTATATGTTAATTGGAGCTATACGAACAGATCATGGTTTTGAAAATAGTTCAAGATTGTCTTATTTATAAAAGATAAATTAGTCAAAATATTCTTTTTAATTTTTCCAAATCTTTCGGTCATTTAAAACAATCATTTCTATAAACTTCATAGCATTAATTAAATTGGGAGGCAATATCTAAATCTAGAGTTAAAATAGTTTAGAGATTTTTATTAATAATCTATATGCAAAGGTATTTGATTTCCTACGAATTTACAGATGGAGAGGATCAAGAAGAAGGGGCAGAAATGCTAATTAATTGGTATGAATCAGGTGGGCCCCAAAACAGACCTGAAAACTATGAGGTTCATTCTTGGATTTTTATGGTTCAAAATGGGATTGGACATTCTGTAGTTAGTGCAGATTCTCTTGAGACAATTTGGAAGCAATGGCATCCCTGGAGAAGGTTAATGGATATAAGCATTCAGCCGTGTATGGATCTTGATGAGACAGTCGGATTATTCAAAAAACAAAAAATGAATACAAGGATGGTCTAAAAGTATTTCTGACTTCTAAATATAAATTTCTTTTTAGTAGCACCTAATACTACATACATATTTGACTGCGTTAAAAAGGATAAGATTAATTTTCCATAATGAATGATTCTTATCACATTTACTTCAAAGGAGAAATTCTTTTCAAGAATTTAAGTAAAGATGAATTTGAATTTGTTTGGGGAAAACTTTATACATCTTATATAAATGCCCTAAATAAAGAGCTAACCTACGAATTAATTAGCGAGAATAATATTAAAGAGCCTAACTTTAACCTTGAGCCATCCTTCTAAATCAAGAACTAAATGCATGATTATGAATAAAATAAGAAAAGCTGTTTATCTTTTATTTTGAGATACTCTTTTTCCTCTTTAGTTATATCCAAACCAATTTTATTAGCCTCATTTTCGACGTTTGATCTATAAATTTCATAGTTTTGCTCTCTTTTAAATAGGGCAGCAATACCAATATCTGTTATGAACCAAATAAAGTGATTAGTTTCTCCAATTGGCTCCTCATTTAAAGAGTCGATAATCAAATCACTTGTCGAATCCATTTAATTTTTCTTTGAGAGACTTTTAATTGCCCCCATTGCAATACCTTACCGCCTCTGAATTGGTACCACCATCTTCAATAATTTCTGCAACACATTTATTGAAAAGTTTAGACTCTTTTTTTACTGAGCAGAATCCAAAAGCTATTGCAGCTAAAGCTATTGCAGATACAAAACTAGATCCCAGTTGTATAAAACCATAGGCAAACATAATGTTTTTCTTTCCAGAGCATTTTTTTGAATCCTTTTTTTCTTCTGTCATTTTTAATATTTAACTCATACAAACCTATTTGATTAATCTTGCGTTTGGGAATTGTTGTCATAGAGAAAACCGAATTAAACAATTTTTATCAGCTATGACAAAAATTAAAAATTTCAAGTTTAGATTGATTTTTCTTCACTTTAATTTTCAATTTGATACATCATGAAGAAAAAACTTTTAGAATTTTTTATCAACATGAGCTTCTCGTATAGATAAATAATCTTTTTATTAAAAGTAATGATCCCATAGTTATAACAAGAGATTATGTTACTTTTTAAACTATATTTTATTTTTTTTGAGGAAGTATTAATACTTAAAAAGTTTTCCAGAAAAGCTAGTTTTGATAATGCTCCCGAAGAGTTATCCACTTTTTAAGTGTTTTTCAACAGGGTTTTCCACAATATGTTGATTAAATTTGAATTTCTATGTGCAAAATAAAATATTATCTCCTTTTAAGAAAAAACAATCCACAAATTTTTTTTGGGATCACTATGATTGCTACTGAATTTTAAAAATTTCAAGTCCAAATCCTATGAATCCAAATGAGACAAAAAAGGATTTAAATCCCGAAATCAAAAAAGAGTTGGGAAAATCCAAGCTCGAAGTTCTTACTAATGAAAATGATTTTTTAGTTAAAAACCTCAAAAAGGCTGGATGATCTAAGAGAGCTTTTAAATACTTTTCAAACAATAAATTATTTAATCTTCCTTTCAAAGACAAAAAAATATTTCTTGAATGATTACCCGAAATATTTTTAATTAGTCAAATATAAAATTTCTATTAAATATACAAGTGAATACTCCAGATACTAAACATATAAAGCAAATCCTAGTTATATTATACTAATCTCCATAAGAGATCTGATCAGAAATATAAACGGAAAATTCCTAGTTATTTTAATTATATAAACAATTATTTTCCCTGTATTCGAATCCTTGTTTCTTTCAAAAGATGAATACCCAAGAACTAAAATTCAGTTATAAAAGGCTTTTAAATAAAGCTGCTCAAGCTAACGG
>MWOX01000138.1 GCA_002026005.1 Prochlorococcus sp. HOT208_60m_808M21 | reverse complement strand
CATATTAAACTTATATCAACAGCAAAAAATGACAATTCAAATGTTAATTTAGTAAGTATTTTTATTAATCCACTTCAATTTGATAATAAGTTAGATTTAGAGAATTACCCTAAAACAATTGATAATGATATAAAAATCTCCTTTTCGAATGGCGCAGATGCTATCTTCATACCAAGTAATGAAGATATATATCCACCGAATAATAAAAATATTAAATTCCTAAAAGCTCCAAAAGAATTATCTTCTGCATTATGTGGATTAAATCGAATTGGACATTTTGATGGCGTTTGTACAGTAGTTTATAGATTACTTAATATCATCAAGCCAAAAAATCTTTACTTAGGAGAAAAAGATTGGCAACAACTTTTAATTTTAAAAAATCTTGTCCTTAGAAAGAAATTAAATGTTGCTATTAAATCCATTCCTACACAAAGAGATTTTGATGGAATTCCTTTAAGTTCACGTAATGTACATTTATCAACAAACGAAAGAAAATTGATTAGTTTTTTTTCAAGTGAGTTATTAGAAGCAAAAAAAATTTTTCAACAAGATAAAAAGATCGATTTAAACCAAATAATTAAAAAGCTATTAGCAAAAAAAATTTCAATTGAATATTTAGAACATTTACACCCTCATACACTCCAAAAAGCAAGACTTGAGGATAATATTTCGTTACTGGCTGGTGCGATAAGATGTGGAGAGACAAGATTAATAGATCACGTTTTCCTAATGAAAAGAAGGCCGATTATTGCAATTGATGGTCCTGCAGGTTCAGGTAAAAGTACTGTAACAAAGTTAATAGCGAAGAAACTTAAACTTTTATATTTAGATACTGGCGCAATGTACAGGGCATTGAGTTGGCTTATGATAAAAGAAAATATTAATTATAAAAAAGAAAAAAATTTACAGAATATTCTTAAAGGTATATCTATAGTTTTCAAGTCGAATACAAATTCACATCAGGATGTTTATGTTAATAACTACTGTGTTACTGAAGAAATTAGGTCGCAAAAGATAAGTTCCATCGTTTCTAAAATTTCCTCAATAAAAGGAGTAAGAGAATTCTTAGTAGAAGAACAAAGAAAAATTGGAGAATCAGGCGGACTTGTAGCTGAGGGAAGAGATATAGGAACTACTGTTTTTCCTCATGCAGAACTTAAAATATTTTTAACTGCTAGCATTGATGAAAGAGCAAAAAGAAGAAAATCTGATAAAAATAGTAAAGACTCACAAGAAATAGACCTTCATACATTAAAAGAACTTATAAAGAAAAGAGATTTTGAAGATTCCAACAGGAAAATTTCGCCTCTAATTAAGGCGAATGATGCAATAGAAATTATTACGGACGGATATAAAGTTAATGAGGTAGTGGATAAAATTATTGACCTTTACAATGACAAGATTCCTAAAGAGACTGAGATCAAATAAATTCAAGAAATACTTTCCAAAAAACCGTTTACAGAGTCTTCTAAAATATCAAGAACATAATCGAAGCCCTCATCACCTCCAAAATATGGGTCAGGAACTTCTTGCTCATTAAAAACTGATCTAAAATCTTGTATTTTTTTTTATTGATGCAAAACTAGTTGAAGCTGTTCTATTTTTAAGATCTTGAATATTTTTAAAATTTGAATCGTCCATCGCAAGAATATAGTTAAATTCGTCAAAATCTTTGCTAGTAATTTGACGAGCCCTGCTTAAGATATTTATATCTCTTCTTTCTGCAGCAATTCTCATCCTAGAGTCAGCTTTTTTTCCAATATGCCAACTCCCAGTTCCAGCAGAATCAACAATAAAGGTATCCGTTAATCCCTTCTTTTCAAGTAGTCTTATAAAGATAGCTTCTGCGGCAGGAGACCTACAAATATTTCCCAAACATACAAAAAGAACAGAAATTTTATTCATATGATTTCAAATTCCAATAGATTATAAGACTTTTAAGTAGTAAATAAAACTTCTTCAATTAAAGATTCAGTAAATTCTTTACCAAACAAACTCGATAACATTGGCCTTGCTGGATCGTTATCTCTTCTATAATTCAAATAATTATTTTGACCGTTTATTAATTCTTTTTGCAATTCAATATTGACTTCTTCGCTTTCGAAAAGAATTTCCAAATACAAATCAAGATATTCCGTAAATGAGGTATAAAGCTGATTAGTAATTAAAAAATCACTTCTTGCTTCTTTTGGTAATTTTGACCATATTACTCCTGGAGAAAAAAATCTAGCCACATCCGCAGACATTTTTTCAGCTAATGGGAGTGATGAATGACAATGATTTTTGAGTTTTATAAGTTTTTCTAATAACTCATTATTGTACTGATTTTGTATGTTTAATGAAGGCTGAAAATCTAACACTATTAAATAACTATTAGGTAGAGAAACAAAATCTACTCCAAAAAATGGGACGTTATAAATAGTATTAGGAATAATTAAAAAATTTAAAACAGAATAATTAGGACTATTAATACAAACTGCCCTTGCGAATTGAATTCTTTTTTTATGCGTTACACCCCAAGTAGATAGATTCACATTTTTTTTTGATTTTTTTGAACCATAAGTTGAATCTTTATAAAAATATTCCGAGGGTATTTTTTTTTCTAAACAGTTATATTTACTTAAATTATTTGTTAAATATTTTAGGAAATTATGCCATCTCCAATCTGGCCTAAAAAAAATAGTATCTTGTATTAACATTCAATGAATAATCTCATTATTTAATGTAAATAGAAATTTATTGATAAATTTTTTTGGTCCATTTTTCTCCAAAAAAAGATTTAAACAATTTATCTGCAGGGTCTTTTTCAAAACTGTACTTATCATATTTAATTTGATTAATCTTTATTTCTTCTGCATTTAAAAATTGATTAACAGGATTCGATTTATAAATGTTCAAATAATTATTTACAAATGAAAGGAATATATTATTTAAATCTCTATCAAGATTTAATTTATTTCCCCTACATATAATCACCCATGGGGAAAAATACTTTTTTGAATCATATATATTCTTCATTTTATTATTATCAAATGCAGAATATTTTTTCTTAATACTACCTAAACTTGAACAATATTTTTCAAGATATTTGCTTTCTTGAATTAAAGGTTGATAATCAAGTATTGCTAATAACTTTTGAGAAGTTCCAAACCATAAAATATCTGCTCCTAAAATAGGCAATTCACTATCAAAATTAGGATATGCGACCGTATTAAACACTTGCAGGTTTTTGCCACCATCTAATCTTGTTATTCGCCACTTTCTATATTGTGGAGTTGAAAAAAGCCAATTTTTAATAATATATTTTGAGTCTTCATTGTGATGTTCTTTGAATTCACTAGATATTTGTACTTCATGTCCATTTAATTTATCAATATTGGTTTTAAGTAAATCAACTAATGAATCAAACATAAACATTAGGTCTCGGTACTTCCTTTCCTAACTTTTTTTGTAATGTAATTGAATACAATCTTGCCTAAAACAGCAATCAAGTTACCTTCAAGCTCCTTAAACATTTTCATATTGTAAGTAAAAGCTTGATTAGCTTCATCAATAATTTGATCAGCCGTCTTTTG
>MWOX01000137.1 GCA_002026005.1 Prochlorococcus sp. HOT208_60m_808M21 | reverse complement strand
TTACTACTTTTTTAATTTTTTTATTTTTTTTATCATCAAATTTTTTGTTTTCTTTTTCTAAATTTATATCTTTTTTATTTTCTGGAACATTTTTTGGCTTTACTACTTTTTTAATTTTTTTATTTTTTTTATCATCAAATTTTTTGTTTTCTTTTTCTAAATTTATATCTTTTTTATTTAATAAGTTATTTTGTAAATCTTCATTTTTGCTTGTTTTTTCTAAATCATTAAAACTACTTTCAAGAAAATTTCCAATCCTCCCTCCAGAACATGATTGCAAGAAAATTAAAAAAATTATTAAAAAAAATTCTTTTTTTTTAAAAATCATATTTTTTCTAACTTTTCTTTTTCCTTGTAGTTTTTTTATTACTAATCTTTGTTTTTTTTAAAATTGCGCCTTTTTTATCTTTTAGTTTTTCTTCTAAAAGAGATACTGCTTCATCTATGGTAAATTTTTCTATGTCAGTATCTTTGGCAATCGAAACATTAATTTTGCCACATTTTAAATAGACACCATATCTTCCATTTAATATTTGAATTTTTTCTTTAAAATCTTTCGGTTTTCCAAAGTCTTTAAGTACCTCTTGACCACCTCTACCCATTTTTGGCATCGCAAGAATTTCTAATGCTCGTTTTATATCAACAGTAAAAACATCATCCTCTTTCTTTAAGGATCTATTTTCAGATTCAGATTCATTTTTAATCCATTTGATGTAAGGGCCAAATCTTCCTCTATCAGCTTCAACAACTCCTCCTTCAGGATGAACTCCTAACAATCTAGGTAAACTTAAAAGTACAAGCGCCTCATCTAGAGTTAGATCATCAGTTTTCAACTCTTTGGGTAATGAAGCTCTTCTTGGTTTAGCTTTATCTTGATCATTATTTCCCAATTGTACGTAAGGTCCATAAGGGCCAAATCTTAAAAAGACTTTTTCCCCAGTTTTCGGGTCAGTTCCAAGATCTGATGGGCCACTTAAAATTTGATCAACTTGCTTTATATCTAAATCTCCAGGAGTAATATCCATTGGAAGATTACCTTTAGCCTGAATTTCATTACCAGATTCATCAATTTTTGTACCCTCTAGCCAAGGTCCGTTAGAGCCTATTCTGACTACGCAAGGAAGGTCTTCGAAATCAACTTGTCTATAAGCTTTACCATCAATATCACCCTCTGTTTTCTGAACTTTTACCTCCAAACCATTTTTACCTTTATAGAAAGTTTCTAGGTATGGTAGCCACTCAAGATTACCAGAAGATATTTCATCCAATGAAGATTCCATTTTTGCAGTAAAAGTAGTATCAACCAGATCAGGAAAATGTTCTTCTAATAGAGCAGTAACAGCAAAAGCTGTAAACGTTGGAGCCAAAGTATTGGAAGATATATTCGCATAACCTCTATCAACTATGGTCCCAATAATGCTGGCATAGGTAGAAGGTCTCCCAATCCCTTCTTTTTCAAGAACTTTAACTAATGCAGCCTCTGTATATCTTGCAGGAGGTTTAGTTTCATGAAAAGTAGATTCCTTATTAGTAACTTCAAGACATGTTCCAGTTGTTAAATTTGGGAGAATAATTTCTTGTTGTTCAAGGGATGAACTTGGGTCATCACTTCCCTCGACATAAGCTCTGAAGAATCCTGCGAAATCAATACTTTTCCCGCTCGATTTAAATAATCCATCCCCTACGCTAATTTCAGCGTTAATCATTGTTAACCTAGCTTCCGCCATTTGACTAGCTACAGTTCTTTTCCAAATTAAATCGTAAAGTGATAAGTCTCTACCCGTTAGATTAGTTTCCTTTGGTGTTTTAAATACCTCTCCTGCCGGCCTAATAGCTTCGTGTGCTTCTTGAGCATTTCTTGCAGTTGAATTAAATTGTCTTGGTGAGTTAGATAAATATTCTTTTCCATACATAGAACTGACACATTCTCTAGCAGCTCTTGTGGCTTGTTCGGAGAGATGAACTGAATCAGTTCTCATATATGTTATGAAACCTCTCTCATATAGACCTTGTGCACATCTCATAGTTTCTCTTGCAGACAAACGAAGCTTCCTATTTGCTTCTTGTTGTAATGTGCTAGTTGTAAATGGAGGAACTGGCTTACGAGTGGATGGCTTTTTTTCGATTTTTGAGACTAACCAATCCTCTGAGGAAAAAGTCTTCAATAAATCATTTACTTGTTCTTCTCCAATTATTAAAGATTTGTTTCCTTCTTTTAATTTACCGGTTTGTTCGTCGAAATCGGAACCGTTAGAAATTCTTTGACCGTTTAAACTGAATAATTTAGTTTCGAAAGTAATATTATCTTTTACTAGGGAAGCTTTAATCCCCCAGTAACTAGCTTTTTTAAAGGATCTTCTTTCTCTCTCTCGCCTAACAAGAAGTCTTACAGAAACTGATTGAACACGACCAGCAGATAGTCGGGGGGCTACCTTCTTCCAAAGTAAAGGAGATAATTCATATCCAAAAAGCCTGTCCAAGATTCTTCTTGTTTCTTGAGCCTGAACAAGTTCCATATCAATTTCTCTTGTTTGGTCTAAAGCTTTATTAATTGCCTTTTTTGTGATTTCATGAAAAACCATTCTCTTAGTTGGTATTTTAGGCTTAAGTAGTTGCAAGAGATGCCAGCTAATACTCTCTCCCTCTCTATCTTCATCAGTTGCCAGTAATAGCTGGTTCGCACCTTTTAATGCATCTTTTAACTCTTTAACAACCTTTTTCTTATCTTTTGGAACTATATAAAGTGGTTCAAAATCCTCTGTTGTATTAACTCCTATCCTTGACCATTTTTCCTTTTTAACTGCAGCAGGTATTTCAGCAGCTCCTTTTGGAAGATCTCTTACATGTCCCATTGAAGCAAGAACTTCATAATTAGGAGGCAAAAACTTTCTTATAGTTTTTGCTTTGGTGGGACTTTCAACAATAACAAGTGTGTGATCCAAGGTTTATTTCAAAAATTGGTGTTTTTGTTCTGTTAGGGCATATTATGATTATTTAAAGCTTTTTCAAGTATTTTCTTCTGAAAATTTCAAAAATCATACCCACAAATTATAATCAAGTTAAGATTAACTCTTAGACCCTTACAATCAAACATCTAATTTAATCCAATTTAATAAAGTGCCCAACGAAATCTTCACAATTAATTTAAATGCTCAAGCCATTATTCCAGAGGCTTTTATTTTATTAGGTATTGTTGGAACACTTCTTGTAGATTTAGCTGGAGAAAAAACTGCATCAAAATGGGCACCAATAATTTGCTATTTATCAATTGGCAGCTCTCTCGTTAGTTTGGCATTGCAATGGAGTAATCCTGTAGAAAGCGCATTCCTTGGGTCCTTTAATTCAGATAATTTGGCAATCGCATTTAGAGCAATAATTTCTTTATCAACCTTAATATCTTTACTTATAAGTTGGCGGTATACAGAACAAAGTGGTAGCCCAATTGGCGAGTTTGCTGCGATAGTTCTTTCGGCCACCCTTGGAGCAATGCTTTTGTGTGGATCTGCTGACCTTATTAGTGTATTTATATCTCTGGAAACTTTATCCGTAGCAAGTTACTTACTTTCTGGTTACCTCAAGAGAGATCCAAGAAGTTCAGAAGCGGCCTTAAAATACCTCCTTGTTGGATCAGCTGCTGCTGCGGTCTATTTGTATGGATCCTCTTTTCTTTATGGATTAAGTGGTTCAACAAACTTAACGACCATAGGTTTAGAAATTATCAATAAGCCATCCTTTATTACTTCGCTAGCTCTTGTATTTGTCTTATCAACAGTTGCCTTTAAAATTGCTGCTGTTCCCTTTCATCAATGGACTCCTGATGTATATGAGGGTTCACCTACACCTGTAGTAGCTTTTTTATCTGTTGGTTCAAAAACAGCGGGCTTTGCATTTGCAATAAGAATATTAAGCACAACTTTCTCTTCTTTTGACGAAGAATGGAAACTTTTATTTACCATTTTGGCAATATTGAGCATGGCTCTAGGAAATGTTGTAGCTCTAGCTCAAACCTCAATGAAAAGGATGCTAGCTTACAGTTCTATTGGACAAGCAGGATTTGTAATGATTGGAATAGTATCTGGCACACAAGATGGTTTATCATCTGCTGTTTTATATTTGGCTGCATATTTATTTATGAATTTGGGTGCATTTTCTTGTGTAATACTTTTCTCACTAAGAACTGGTTCCGACAGAATTCTTGATTATTCAGGACTTTACCAAAAAGATCCTCTCATTACATTAGGCTTAAGCCTTTGTCTTTTATCTCTTGGAGGGTTACCTCCAATGTTGGGATTTTTTGGAAAGATATACTTGTTCTTTGCAGGTTGGGCGAATCATCAATATCTACTAGTAATTGTTGGATTAGTAACTTCAGTTATATCTATTTATTACTACATTTCAGTGATAAAAATGATGGTAGTTAAAGAACCACAGGAAGCTTCTGAAATAGTCAAATCCTATCCAGAAATTAATTGGGGAATTGTAGGATTACCTCCCTTGAGAATTGCACTTTATACTTGCGTGGCGGTAACTGCTCTTGGAGGAATCCTATCTAATCCTCTTTTTAAATTAGCCAATACAGCAGTTTCAGAAACTCCTTTCTTACAAGATATTATTGCTACAGCAAACAATATTTCCTAGAAGAATTCTTTAATAAATGTCTAAGAAAGTTGCAAGTTTAGAAAATATATCTAAAACATATGGGAAAGAGGATTTAACTGTCAAAGCCTTAGACAGCATAAATTTAGAAATTTATAAAGGTGATTATTTAGCTGTAATGGGAGCAAGTGGCTCAGGTAAAAGTACAGCTATGAATATTATTGGATGTTTAGATAGACCATCTGAAGGTATTTATAAATTAAATGGTATTCCTGTTGAGAATTTATCTGATGATGAGCTCGCGGAAATACGTAACCAAAAATTAGGCTTCGTTTTTCAACAATTTCATCTTCTTTCAGACGCAACTGCACTTGAAAACGTAACTTTGCCCATGATTTATGCTGGTATTGAGCCTGAGCAAAGATTAGAGCGAGGTAAGAATGCCTTAAAAAAAGTTGGTCTTTCAGAAAGGATGAATAATCGCCCAAACCAATTATCAGGGGGTCAACAACAACGAGTTGCTATTGCAAGGGCTATTATCAATAACCCTGCAATTTTGTTAGCCGACGAACCTACTGGTGCACTAGATTCAAAAACCACTGAAGATGTATTAGATCTTTTTGACAAACTGCATGAATCTGGAATAACTATAGTTTTAGTTACGCATGAAGATGAAGTTGCAAATCGGGCAAAAAAAATAGCTAAATTTAAGGATGGAAGAATAGTTGAATTAAAAGTTAATTAAATTCAAAACCTTCTAATAACCTTCACTTGAGTTTCATTTTCAATTCTTAAATTCCCATTCGAATCAATATCTTTAATTTTCCATGTATGAGGACAATAACCACTAGGTAAAAAACTTTTAGTAAGAAACTTATTTGCAGATTTAATTACATATTCTTTCTTCTTATTACATTCAATTGAATCATTAAAAGCTTTAAGTACTTTGGCTGTCCAATAATGTTGATTAATATTCTTAGTTTGAAGTACTTTTGATAATGAAATACCTTCTGATGGAGTGTAATTTAAAAAATTCATGCCAAGTCCTACTCTTACGTAGATAATTTCTTTTCCTCTTGTAATAACCCTTGGCAAAAATCCAATCAACTTTTTTGAACCAAGAAAAATATCATTTGGCCATTTCAAACAAACATTTATATTCTCTTGTCTAAGCATTTCACATAACTTAATACCTAAAGACAAATTAAATATTTGACATTCAAATTCTTTTGAAAATATTGGGTAAGCTGCACTTAACCAAATCCCGCCTTTTGGTGAAATCCAAGTTTTTGAGTTTTGGCCAACTCCTGAGAACTGTTCTCTTGAGATTATAGCTAAAGGCTGATTTTTCTTTATTTCAGAATATTCAAAAAAGTTTGTTAGCTCATTTTCGGTACTTTTACATTTTATTTTGTAATGAAGTGTCCAGGTTGGATATTGACCCTGAATTTTTTTTAAATAAAAAACTGTTTTAGCTGCAGGACCAATAACTTTCACAAATTTTTTATTAAAACAACGAGCATCTTTTTAAAGATTAGATTAACTTTAGTCTTAATAAGTAAATTTTACAAATTGGACAAAAAGTATTTGCCAATAGTGAATAGAAGGAATCCACATCTATTAAAAAATTGTCTTGATAATTTCAAAAAATCATGCGGAGACTTAGATAAACTCTCTAAAATCAACGAAAACTGGAAGAACTTAATCGGATTAGAACTATTTCAAGAATGTAAACCATTAAATATTGAAAAAAAAATACTTACTATTGCAGTAAATCATCCACAGTGGCGCCAAGCTTTAATCTATAACAAGCATAAATTAAAAGAGAGAATAGAGAAAATTGGAATAACTTTGAATGAAATAAAAATAATACAAAATTATGAAATTAAAAATCAAAATATCAAAGCTACTAATGCAAAGATAGTTTGGGCAAAGCATCCAAGCAGAATCAGTCAAAATAATATGTGCATTTGTACTCTTTGTAATTCCCCTACTCCTGAGGGCGAAATCAAAAGATGGGGAAAGTGTTCTTTTTGTTGGAGAAAAATAAAAAACTAAATTCTTTATTTAACTAAAATTAGTATTCCCATTTGCCCGCCCAAAATAGTCCTATATTCAGCTTTTTTAAATCCCACTTCCTTAGCAATATTTATAAGCTCATTTTTCTTTGGAAAATTACTAATACTTTTTTCAATATATTCGTACTCTGGACCTAAATTAAAAAGCCGCGAAATGGTTACTACAATTAATCTCAAATAAATTTTCTGAAAAATATTTGATAAAGAATTTCTTGTTGAGTGATTAAAATCCAAAAAT
>MWOX01000136.1 GCA_002026005.1 Prochlorococcus sp. HOT208_60m_808M21 | reverse complement strand
GAGAATCTTCCTTCTTCTTTAATAATGGAAGAAGTGGCAAGAGGAAGATTAATTATTCCAGTTAATATTAATCATTTGAATCTTGAGCCAATGTCTATAGGCATTGCTTCAAGATGCAAAGTTAATGCCAACATTGGTGCTTCCCCTAATGCAAGTGATATCAGTGAAGAAGTAGAGATTCTAAGACTGGCAGTGAAATATGGGGCTGATACTGTCATGGATCTTTCTACAGGAGGAGTAAATTTAGATGGAGTTCGGCAAGCAATTATTCATGAGTCTCCTGTTCCCATTGGAACAGTTCCTGTGTATCAAGCATTAGAAAGTGTACATGGTTCAATAGATAGACTAACTGAAGATGATTTCCTTCATATTATTGAAAAACATTGTCAGCAAGGCGTAGATTATCAAACTATTCATGCTGGGCTATTAATTGAGCATTTGCCGAAAGTCAAAGGAAGAATTACCGGAATTGTCAGTAGGGGGGGAGGTATTTTAGCCCAATGGATGTTACATCATTTTAAGCAAAACCCGCTTTACACAAGGTTTGATGACATTTGTGAGATTTTTAAGAAATATGATTGTACTTTTTCTCTAGGAGACTCATTAAGGCCTGGATGTTTGCATGATGCTTCTGATGATGCTCAGCTAGCTGAATTGAAGACCTTAGGCGAGCTTACTCGAAGAGCATGGGAACATAATGTTCAAGTAATGGTTGAGGGTCCTGGTCATGTACCGATGGATCAAATTGAGTTTAATGTGAGAAAGCAAATGGAAGAATGTTCTGAAGCCCCATTTTATGTGCTTGGTCCATTAGTGACAGATATATCCCCTGGTTATGACCATATATCAAGTGCTATTGGGGCGGCGATGGCAGGGTGGTATGGAACTTCTATGTTATGTTATGTAACGCCAAAAGAACATCTAGGTCTACCAAATGCAGAAGATGTAAGAGAAGGCTTAATTGCTTATAAAATAGCTGCTCACGCTGCTGATATAGCAAGACATAGAGCTGGAGCTCGTGATCGAGATGATGAACTTAGTCATGCAAGGTATAACTTTGATTGGAATAAACAATTCGAACTGTCATTAGATCCGGAAAGGGCAAAGCAGTACCATGATGAAACCCTGCCTGAAGAAATTTTTAAAAAGGCAGAGTTTTGTTCAATGTGTGGCCCTAAACATTGTCCAATGAATTCAAAGATTTCTGATGAATCTCTTGATCACTTAAAAGATAAGCTTGAAGAATGTAATACTTCAGTATAGTTATCAATTAGTAGTTATAGAATTTCCTTCGTCTTATTAACTACGTTTTCGACCGTAAATCCAAAATTTTGCATACATTCGCCACCTGGCGCGGATGCACCAAATCTATCCATAGTAATACAGATTCCATCAAAACCTGTATATTTATGCCAACCAAATGAATGGGCAGCTTCTACTACAACTCTCTTTTTTACACTACTGGGCAAAACACTTTCTTTATAAGATTCTTCTTGCTCTTCAAAAAGTTCTACACAAGGCATAGAAACAACTCTAATTTTTTTACCCAAGCTTGAAATTTCCTTACTTGCTTCAATGCAAAGATTCAGTTCGCTTCCAGTACCAATAAATATTAAGTCTGGTGTTCCTTCACAATCGGAAACTACATAACCTCCTAGAGCAACTTTGTCTATAGAAGTATTTTCTTGGTTTGGCATACCTTGTCTACTTAAACAAAGGGCAGAAGGTCTTTTTCGATTTTGAATAGCAAGCTTATAAGCTCCACT
>MWOX01000135.1 GCA_002026005.1 Prochlorococcus sp. HOT208_60m_808M21 | reverse complement strand
GCCGTAGCCGCCGCCGTAGCCGCCGCCATTATTACCACCGCCGTAGCCGCCACCTCCATAGCCGCCGCCATTATTACCACCGCCGTAGCCGCCTCTCCCTCCTCTACGAGATCCCCCAGAACCTCTAGGCTCAGCTTTATTAATTCTTAATGGTCTTCCCATAAGTTCAGTGCCTTGCAGACCATCAATAGCTTTTGACTCAATCGTTTCATCTGCCATTTCGATAAATGCAAATCCTCTTTTCCTTCCAGTGTCTCTCTCGAGGGGAAGAGAACAATTTACAACATCACCAAAAGGGGCAAACAACTGTATGACATCTTCACGCTCTGCGCGGAACGGCAAATTGCCAACAAAAATACTCACTTTAAACTCAACAAAAAATTTACCTTAAAAAAAACTACAATAAGTAGTCTCATAACTTTGCCCTACTATTCTACTTCAAAGCATACCCTTGTTGTAAAAAAAAATTGAGATTCAAAGTAACAATCTTTTTTGCCAATTTTTTACCTCTTTTTCTACCTGAACAAAACTTGTGCCACCTTCGCTATTTCTTGATTTAACAACATTAAGAGGTTTAAGATCCACGAAGACATCCTCATCAAATTCAGGATGAAATTTTTTAAATTCATCAATTTTGAGATTTTTAAATAATATTTTTCTCTCGAGGCAATATTTAACCATTTGACCAACAACTTGATAAGCGGTCCTAAAAGGAACATTTTTAGCTACCAAGTAATCAGCTAAATCAGTAGCATTAGAAAAGTCATTTTCTACAGAATCAGATAGATTTTCAATATTAAATTCAATGCCTTCATTAATTAGAATAGTCATTGCTTTAATACAAGAAGATATTGTTTCTGCAGTATCAAATATTGGCTCTTTGTCCTCTTGAAAATCCTTATTGTAAGAAAGTGGTACCCCTTTGACCATCGTTAACAATGCTTGGAGATGTCCATACACTCTTCCTGTCTTGCCTCTTATCAATTCTGGAACGTCAGGATTTTTTTTCTGCGGCATTAAGCTACTTCCTGTGGCACATTTATCTGTTAATTTTGCAAACGAAAATTCATCAGTTACCCATAAAATTATTTCCTCCGAAATTTTACTTAAATGAGACATTAATAAAGCAGATGCAGAAACAAACTCTATACAAAAATCTCTATCACTTACCGCGTCAATACTGTTTTTATAAATCTTTTTAAAACCCAATTCTGCAGCTGTAAAATGCCTATCTATTTTTATTTTTGTTCCAGCTAATGCTGCAGCTCCTAATGGAGAAATATTAACTCTTGAGCGTACTTCTTTATACCTTTCACGGTCTCTTTGAAGCATTTCTATATAAGCCAATAAATGATGGGCCAAAGATAAAGGTTGAGCTCTTTGCATGTGGGTATATCCTGGAATTAAGGTATAAATATTTGATTTCGCAAGATTTAAGAAGGATTTTTGCAAATCGGTTATTAAAATTTCAATATTGTCAATCTCTTTTCTTAGCCACAATCTTATATCTGTACCAACTTGATCATTTCTACTTCTACCTGTGTGTAATTTTTTTCCAGTTTCACCAATTAAAGTTATCAGCTTTTCTTCTATACAATAGTGAATATCTTCAGAAGGTGGGCCAGGACTAAATTTACCTTCCAAATACTCAACTTTTATTGATTCTAATCCATTAATAATTTGCAAAGCTTCAGAAGAGGATAAAACTTTAGTTTTGCCAAGCATCTTTGCATGAGCAATCGAGCAATCTAAATCTTCTAAAATAAGCTTTCTATCAAAACCAATTGAGGCATTAAACTTTTCAATAAAAGGGTCAAGTGCATTATCAAACCTTTTACTCCAAACTTTTGCCATATCAATAAGTAATATTAAGTATCTCTACTAAAGCATTTTTTTATATAAGTGACAAAAATATCTATTTCAATTGAAAAATAACCATTGAGGCGTCATCTTCAAGATGTCTATTTTGACCTGTAAAATCGTCTAGCTTTTTAAATATTTTATTTAATATTTCTTGGGATGTATAAGACTGCTTGCACAATTTTGTCAGGGTTTTAATTAATCTTTCCTCATCAAATCTTTGTCCTAAAGAATTAGCAGTATCAATTACTCCATCTGTGTAATAAAGAACTAAATCATTTTGATTAAGCTTGATTTCACCACAATGATATTCAGCATCTTTTTGTAGTCCAAGTACAAATCCTTTTGCATCTAATCTAATAATTTTCTGATCTGAACTTTTCCAAAGCAGAGGAGGATTATGTGCTGCATTAGCAAATCTCAATTTTCTAGTTCTTGGATCATAATCTGAATAAAATAATGTCACAAATCTATGCGATTGATCTAAATCATTTATTGCTAATTGATTCAAATCATGCAAAATTCTATCTGGAGGAAGACCTGTAAGAACCTCTGCACGAAGCATACCTCTTAACATAGTCATTAAAAGACCAGCTGGAATCCCTTTACCCATGACATCACCTATCACAAAGGCCCATCTTGATTTTTCTTTCCTTTTTTCAGAAATATTAGTCTTTAAGCACATAAAATCATAGTAATCTCCACCGAGCTGAAGAGCTGGTCTACAATGTGCAGCTAGGTCCATACCATGGATAATTGGACAATAATCGGGGAGTAATTGAGATTGAATTTCAGCACCAGTGGAAATTTCTCTATCTACATTTTCATGCTTTTTCTTTGTTTTAATCAAATAGTAATTTTCTAATCCAATAGCTAGACAATTTTCAATAAAATTAAAATTACTATCTTCAGTAATCGACTTTCTAGAAATATCTTCGCTAAAAATATAAATAAATCCTCTACATTTGCCTCTAGATATAATTTTTTTTGATTCAATATTATATTCTTTAAATTTATTTTTTAGAGCATTTTCAAAAGTTACAATTTCTTTTATTTTAAAATTTTTTGAAAAATGAAATTGATCCAAAAAACTATTAATCGCTTCTTGAATTGTTGAATATTCATAATTAACAGAAATTTTTATATTTTCATTCCATATCTCCCCCTCGTAATTTAAAGGAATAATTAAAATTATATTCTCAGAAAAAATATGTTTAAAAATTAAGCAAACATAATCCAGTAATTTATTTATGTTGGAAAATGATTTTAAATAATATGCTAGAGAAGATGCAATTTCAGCAAATTTATATTTATTTTTTAGGGTGAATTGATTATCATTTTCTAAAAAATTTTGAACAACTTTATTCGAAAATATTTTTTCTTTTTGATTATTTGCCAAAACAAATCTAATAGATAAGTATGTTTTAACATTAAATTTAAGTTTTTAAAAAAAATTAATTTTTTTATTTATCTGCAAGCATAGCCTCTACAAATTCATAACTATTAAATGGTCTCAAATCTTTTATACCTTCTCCAGCTCCAATAAACCTTATTGGCAAATTTACTTCTTCAGATACTGCTAAAGAAACACCTCCTCTAGAAGTGCCATCTAATTTAGTAATAATTGCTCCACTTAAATCTGCTGATTTAGCGAAACTTTTTGCTTGTTTTAAGCCATTTTGTCCCTGACTTGCATCTAAAACTAATAATGATTCAACAAGTGCATCTGGGACCTTTTTATCAATAATTTTTTTTATTTTTGCTAATTCATCCATCAAATTATTTTTTGTTTGCAATCTACCCGCTGTATCAACAAGTAATAAATCAACATTTCTTTTTTTTGCAGAATTAATTGCATCAAAAACTACAGCAGCTGGATCAGCATTTTTTGATTGATTAGATATAACGTCAACATTACTTCTATCTCCCCACACTTTAAGTTGTTCTACTGCGGCCGCTCTAAAAGTATCAGCAGCAGCAATCAAAGTTTTATAATTACTTTTTGAAGACAAGTATGCTAATTTCCCTAATGTAGTGGTTTTACCAACACCATTAACTCCCACTAATAACCAGACATTTAATTTACCTTTTTGGGGAACTAAAAGATCAGAACCCGAATTTTTTATTGGTTTATCGATAATTAATTTTAATTCCTTCTTCAAAAATTTTATTCCTGCTTCTCCACCAACGACTTCCTCGTTTAATTTTGTTCTAAGAGAACTTATAACTTTATCGGTTGAATCAATCCCCACATCAGCTCTTATTAATAGAGTCTCTAAATCATCAAGAGATTCAGGAGTAAGAGGATCATCTCCCAATTTATCCAATAATTCAGTAACAAACCCTTTTCGGGTTTCTTCTAATCCTCTCCGTAATTTAGTTAACCAATCAATTTCATCAATCGATATTTGATTTATTTTTTTTCCTTGAGCAGCTAATACCATTGCCGACCAAGTAAAATTATCATCAAATTCTCCTAATTCTGGTTCAGCAATAGTTTTAGACTGCTCAGCAATATTTTCTTTATTAGGAATATTAATTGAATCTTGCTTTTGCTCTTCCTGTTTCTCTAATTCTTGCTTTTGCTCTTCCTGTTTCTCTAATTCTTGCTTTTGCTCTTCCTGTCGTTTTTTTAAAAGTGCATAAGCTTGTGCAGCCCATTCACGAGAATTATCAGAATCAGTATTAGTCATTATTATCTATAGTTCGTAATTAAAATTTTTCTAAATACTATTTATTTATATCAAATAATTATGACAATTAAATTGTTTGTAATCTCCTTAAAACTCCATTAATAAATTTTCTTCCTTGCAAATCACTATATTTATTAGCTAAATTTACAGCCTCATCACAAGCAACAGCTACAGGTGTGTTCAAAAAATTGATATCCACGTAAGCTAGACGCAAAATATCCCTATCAATTCTTGGTAATCTTTTTAATCTCCAACCATCCATTACTTGATCGATATCTGAGTCAATACTTTTAAGATTGTTGATTATATTACAAATCCTTTGATTTACATCATCTCTAATATCAATTTGACCGCTAGAAACAATTAATTTTGGAAAGTCTAGAGTGACAGAGAGTGTATTCATCACGGTTTCAATTTTTGTCAGAGATTTTTTTAACTCATCTCGAACATTTGAATAAGAGGAATCAACACCTTCTTGTAATTCACTATCTAATATTTTTTGTGAAGCATTTTCTAACTCTGACTCGCAATTATCTAATTCCTCTCTGCAATGATTTATTAGACAATCCAAAGCAGATTCAAAAATTTCTTCTATCTGAAATTTATTTAATTTAAAATCACCTTTATCTTTTATAAGGCCAAGAGAAATTAAAGATAATTCTCTAGAAAGGGATCTATTATGCATCAATTAAGAAGAAGTATTAGTGGAAGCTCGTAATTGAGAAAACAATTTTGAAAATGTTGGATTTGTGGTGTTATTTTTCTCATCTGGATTAACTATCCCAGCAGAAATTATTGTTCTAAAAGCATCTTCAACAGAAATATCCAAATCCTTAACAGAAGACTCAGGAACGAGTGTATACCAGCCAGTAGTTGGGTTTGGTGCTGTAGGGATAAAAACACTAAGTAACTTTTCTTCCAATTCTGGCTGTAGAGAAGCTCCTACATCTCCAGTTACAAAGCCTACACTATATAGTCCCTCGCGAGGATATTCGACTAAAACAACTCGTCTAAATCTATTAGATTTGTTGCTTAAAAAAGTTTCTAGCAACTGTTTAAGAGTTTTATAAACCGCTCCAGCTACAGGAATTTTTGATAAAGTACCCTCTCCAAATTCTAACAACCATCTTCCTACAAAATTTCTTGCCATTAAGCCTATAAGCAAAATAGCTAATAAAGGAACAGTTAAACCTAAGGTGAGATTAATTAAATCTTGTAATAAAGGATTTAAAGTAATAAAAGGATTTAGTTGCTTTGGGACTGAAGTAACTAACGTTAAAACAAATTTACTAACTAGCGATGAGAGCCAAATTGTTGTTGCCAAGGGTATTACAACTAAAAGCCCAGCAATAAGATCATTTTTGAGATCTTGTTGAAGCCTAGATCCTAGATTGGAGTCTTGATTTTGATTAGATTCAACCAAAATAACGTTTTAACTATATTAACTTTACTAATAATTTAACTGTTTTTACTAAGTTAGGATATATTTTTCTTAAATATATCTATTTTATTTATAAGTTTATTCTGGAAAAAGAACTTTTAAAAAAAATGCTATAAAGAAAAAGAAATGATTGATACGATTCAAGACAAAAAAGAAATAAGTAAAAAATTAAAAGAAAAAGCTATTTTTGAAGGTTTTACAGTTGTCGGAATAGCTTCAGTACCAGGAAGTTCGCGCGTAAAATTAAGAACCAATGCATTAGAAAGATGGTTATCAAATAACTATCATGCTGAAATGAAATGGATGGAAGCAGAAAAAAGAAAAAATATAGGCTCACTTCTTGAAGATGCAAAAAGTGTTTTAAGTGTTGGATTTACTTACATTAATTCACAAAACAGCAACAACAATTTCCTCAAGGTAGCTAAATTTGGTCAAGGTGAGGATTATCATAAAGTAATTCACAAAAAATTAAAGAATATTGGTAAATGGATCGACCTAAAAATTCCTGATTGCAAATGGAAAATATGTGTTGATACCTCTCCGCTTCTTGAAAAAGCATGGGCAGAGGAAGCAGGGATTGGTTGGATAGGTAAAAATAGTAATTTAATCAGCAAAAAAAATGGTTCTTGGTTTACTTTGGGTTTTATGATTCTCACAAAAGATTTAATGCCAGATAAACCTCATGAATCACTTTGTGGAAAATGTGATATTTGTATTAAACATTGTCCCACAAAGGCAATCGTAGAACCATTTGTAATACAATCAGATCTTTGCATTGCATATCACACAATAGAAAGCAGAGATAAAACTATTCCAAAGAAAATAGAAAAAAATTTAGGTGGATGGGTTGCAGGATGTGATATTTGTCAAGATGTTTGTCCATGGAATAAATCAGTGCCACACAACAATAATCATGAAACTACACCAAAAGAATGGATTAAAAATCTTAATATTGAGTCCCTCAATTGGGACGATAAAACGTGGCAAGAAAATCTTGAAGGAACTACTTTAAAAAGAATTAAACCATGGATGTGGAAAAGAAATATTCAAGCAAATATAAATAATAAAAAAATTAAAATATGAAGAAGTTTTTAAAAAAAACAATCTGGATATTCTTGTTCTCTTTTTACTTTTTTCAAATAGAAATAGTTCAAGCAATAGTTCCCTATTATTATTTCCCAACAATAAAAAATTTACAAAAACAAAGTTTATATATTGGCAAAAATGCATATCAACTACTGTATTTTGGTCAATATGAAGACAGCCTTAACTTAGCCAAATTAGCAGTAAAAATAAATGCAAAAGATGAAAAACTATGGTTGATTTTGGCTGAAGCACAAATAGCGAACAAGAAATACAAAAACGCATTAAATTCTCTTAATAAAGCAGAACAGATCAATTCAAGTATGAGCGAAATATATTTTGCTAAAAGTAATGTTTTTCTAAAAACTTCACAACAAACAAAAGCAAAGAGTGCTTTAGAAAAAGGAATAAAGATTGAGCCTAATAACCACAAAGCTATTTTTCAATTAGGAAATATTTTATTAATGGAAAAAAATTATTTAGAAGCTATCAAATTGTTTGATAAATCAATAAAAATTAAACCTGATTTCTGGCAAGCAATCAATAATCAAGGTTTAGCTTATTTCGAGAGAAACAATATAAATCTCTCAATCAAACTTTTTGAAAGTGCAATCTCAATTGAGGAGAATGCTGAACCATTACTAGGCCTAGCCTCATGTATAAATATCCAAGCTAATAAATTAGCAATTCAGTTAGCAAAAAAGGCTTTGGCTAAAGATCCCAAATATGTCGATTACGATTATAGAAAAGAACAATTATGGGGAGAAAAATTACAAGCCTCTACAGAAATTCTTTTACAAAATGAACAATTAAAAAAAGATGTAATACTAGCAAAATCCAAAATAATTGAATCATCTTAATGTTCAACACTGGTAAATATTGTTTTACCTATTAGTCTTAATTTAGTTAATTAATAATTATTAAAGTATGCGCTCTAATGGATAAGAAAAACTTCACTTCCATCTCGCTTCAAGAAGAAATGCAACGTTCTTATTTGGAGTATGCAATGAGTGTCATAGTTGGACGTGCGTTGCCTGATGCAAGAGATGGTCTTAAGCCTGTACAAAGAAGAATCATATTCGCGATGTATGAATTAGGTTTAACTCCCGATAGACCATTCAGGAAGTGTGCAAGAGTTGTTGGAGATGTACTTGGAAAATACCATCCTCATGGAGATCAAGCAGTTTACGATGCACTGGTAAAGCTGGTACAAAATTTCTCAACTAAATATCCTACTCTTGACGGGCATGGGAATTTTGGATCTGTGGATAATGATCCGCCGGCAGCAATGAGGTATACAGAGACCAGATTAGCTCCAATAGCTCATAAAGGATTTCTTGAAGAAATTGCATCAGAAACAGTAAACTTTTCAAATAACTTTGACGGTTCTCAAAAAGAACCAGATGTTCTTCCAGCTCAACTTCCATTTTTATTGTTAAACGGCTCTTCAGGTATTGCTGTTGGCATGGCAACAAATATTCCTCCTCATAACCTTGGCGAAATTGTAGATGGTTTAGTTGCCTTAGTTAAAAATAAAGATATTAGTGATAAAAAACTTTCTAATATTATCAAAGGACCTGATTTTCCTACAGGCGGAGAATTAATTTCTAGTAATGCAATAGAAGAACTTTATCAAACTGGAAAAGGGTCTATAACGATAAGAGGAGTTGTGAATACGGAAGAGGTAAATTTAGGCAAAGGGAAACATAAAAAGAATGCAATAATCATTACGGAACTTCCTTACCAAATTAATAAAGCAAGTTGGATTGAAAAACTCGCGGAACTTGTTAATTCAGGCAAGATTATTGGGATTTCTGATATAAGGGATGAGAGCGACAGAGATGGAATGAGAATTGTAATAGAACTAAAAAAAGATTCTAATTCTGAACTTGTTATTTCTAATTTATATAAAAAAACAACTCTCCAAACAAACTTTGGCGCAATATTCTTAGCTTTAATTAAAGGCAAACCTGTACAACTAAATCTGAAAAAATATCTCAACTATTTTCTTGAATTTAGAGAAGAAACAATTAGAAAAAGAACTTTTTATTTTCTAAAAAACACTCTTGATAAGCTAGAAATATCAGAAGGTTTATCTAAGGCTACAAAAAACATAAAAAAAGTTATCGCATTTATAGAAGAATCAGAAAATTCTGTGCAAGCTAGATCAAAATTAGTAGAAAATTTTTTCTTAAGTGAAAAACAAGCAAATTCAGTTTTGGATATGCCACTAAAAAAATTAACAAGTCTAGAAAAAAATCAAATTGATAACGATATAAAAAATTTAGAAGAAAAAAAGAATTATTTTCAAAAATTGTTGAACGAAAGAGAATTATTACTTGAATTACTTATAGAAGAATTATTAATATTAAAGAAAAAATACAATGTTATACGTAAAACAAAAATAATTAAAAATATAAATCAAAATAAAGAATTAGAAGCGCTTAATAATCAGATATTAGAGGACTTTATAAATAAAAAAACAAAATTGTACATAGACAATAGACTTTATTTAAAAAGGATGATTTTAGGTAATTACAAGAAATCATTTGAGGTTGTAATTAAAATTATAGATAATAAAAATATTCAAAAATTTATATGTAATATTGAAAAAAATATAAAATTAATTGGAATAACAAATACGGGAAAAGTATTTAACATTGATTGGGAATCAAAT
>MWOX01000134.1 GCA_002026005.1 Prochlorococcus sp. HOT208_60m_808M21 | reverse complement strand
TGTAATACTTCTCACTCTTTTAACTTTTAATAATCCCTCTTTATCTTTGGCAGCTTTAACATTAGGTCTTCACAATGCTGGCATTACAAGCAAATTACTTTTTACAAATCTAGATAGCCAAGATAGGAGAAATTACATCGCAATGAAATCTCTAGGAATCTCAAAAAAGACTAGTTGGCTTTTAGGTTTATTTTCTCAACAAGCAAAAAGTTACTTAGCATATTGCGCTTATAGATCTGACATCATTATTAGAGAAACTGCAATTGTCGGGGTCATTGGAAGTGTTGGTCTAGGTTGGCAACTGCAAGAATCACTAAGTTCCTTCGCATGGCAAGAAGTTACCATAGTTTTGATAGCTTATAGCTCCATCGCAATAGTTGGCGAATTAATAAATGGTAAAATCAAAAATAGTTTAACTTGATTTGTAAGAATAATTTGTTGAATCAAGTAATTATTTTTTTCCGATCATAGTGATTAGTTTACCAAAACAGCTAGTTGTAATTGGAGATAGCTCAGTTTATGGATGGGGAGATGATGAAGGTGGCGGATGGTGTGAGAGGCTTAGAAAAGATTGGTGCAACAACCAAAATGGGCCAGTAATTTATCAACTTGGCGTAAGGGGAGATGGGATAGAAAAAGTTTCATCTAGATGGGAAAAAGAATGGTCATCTAGAGGAGAAACGAGAAGAAATAAACCTAAAGCAATCTTGCTAAATGTTGGTCTTAACGACACTGCAGCAATTGGTCAGAAAAACGGAAGGCATCAATTAGATATAGATGGATTTGAATATGGATTAGAGAGACTTATTAATGAAATGAACTCTCAAACAAATGTCTTTGTTATTGGTCTGACACCTGTTGAAGAAAGCAAAATGCCGTTCGCAGGATGTCTATGGTACTCAAATGATTTTTGTAATTCTTATGAAAGGAGAATGGAGGAAGTATGCCTCAATCAGAATGTCCCATTTCTTCCTACATTTAGAGAAATGTACTCTGATGAAAGAAGTAAAAATTGGATTACGCACGATGGAATTCATCTAAATTCCGAAGGTCATTTCTGGCTTTTCCAAAGACTTAAAAGCTGGGAGATTCTTACAAAATGGAAGGAATCTTAGGTCTTTCCAAATATTATAAATTTAAAAAATATGAATATAAAATAAGAGCAAAGATAGCAAAAACAGAAGCAATACTTGTCTGAATAGCATTTACCAATTCATTACTTAATTTATATTTGTTTTGAAATTTAGCACCAATAATACTTTCAGAAAGTGTTGCCAAGAATCCAGAAACTACAACAACTATAAAATGATATTTTGTAGAAATAATTGATAGACGAAGCATTATAAAAGCCATAAATATTGATCCCAAAAAACTAGCTAATGTCCCTTCTAAACTGACTCCTCCTTCAGTTCCCCTATCCACCTTTTTAAATGAAGTAATTAAGTATGTGTCTTTACCAAATCTTTTCCCAATTTCGCTACCAAAAGTATCCGCCAACTTTGCAGCAAAACTTGCAGCAAAACCTACTTTAAACATCACTACATTGGCAGCATTAAATTTGGTCATAATGGCAAGAAATAATCCTGTAGCTGCAGAGCCCCATACATTCTCAGGACCTCTTCTCCCGCCTCTTTTTTCAGCAATTCCTTGTGCTTTTTTAAATTTAAAACCTATTTTGGTAACGAGGGATCCAAATAATAAATAAATTACAACTGATATCCATCCCTGCCAAGACAAACATCCCCACAAAATTGTGCCTAAGATGCCTGCACTTAACCAACCACTTTTCGTCATCAAAGGAATCCTGCAAAATATATAAATCAAAATAAAATTAATGCAAAAACCTATAAAAAATTGATTTCTAATTAAATCCATATTTATCTAATTCTTTAATTTCAAATCAATTCTCCACTGATTTAGAATTGATGATGCGTTAATACTAGCCGTTGAAGTTCTCAAGATAGTGTCGGAAAGCTTAACAAAGGTAATATTATTTTTTTTAAAAAAATCAATTTCTTTAGCGGACCAACCTCCTTCAGGACCAATTACATTCCAAAAAATACCTCCTTTTTTATTTCTAAATTCTTGTTGTTTTCTTAACCATTGATTTAAGTCATATAGTGTTTCTTCTCTAGTTATAGAAATTGAAACTCTTTCTTGATTATCTCTACTTTTTAGCCATTCAATAATATCCATTCCATTTAAAATAGATGGTTTCCATAATCTCTCACTTTGCTCAACAGCTTCATTGATAATTAAATTCCATCTCAAAAGTTTTCTAGAAAAATTTAAATTTTTGTTTACCTGTCTTTCTGAAAATAATGGCTGTATATAATCAATTCCTATTTCAGTACACATTTTTAAAATATCCTCAAAACCACTTTTTGGTATAACAACAGCTATTCCTAATAAGTAAATTTCTTGTTCTTGAAATAAATAAGGTTTTTTTGATTTAATTATTTCTAAGCAATCATTTTTAACTTTTATAGCTTTCCATAATGAACCCTCTCCGTTAGCTATAAATATTTTTTTACCATTTTTTATCCTCATTACTTTATTTAAATAATGAGCCTCTTCTTTAGAAAGTTCTAAATTATTGTTCTTAATATTGTCAATTCTTTCATGGGAAATAATTAACCTTGTTAAGTCTTGCATCTAAAACACTTAATCTTTGAAAACTAAATCTTCATGTTCTTCAACTGACCAATCATTATTTTCACCCCCAATAATTAACTCTTCAATTTTTACATAATTATTTGATATCTCATTCAAAGAATTAATTAATATATCTATTGAAATGGAGTCTGAAGTTCCAAAATCAACCCAACATCTTCCCCAAAGATTTTGATATTCCATAATTCCTAAATTATGCATTAATGCTGGAAGAGATGCATTTTTTTGGTCATTATCATAGGACATCCAACTTAGATCGGAACCCTCTTCATGAGTTTGCAAATTTTCAGAATTAAATCCACCTAACCTTCCTAAAACGTACCAACTATCAAAAACACCATCTAAATAATTTTTTTCGTCTTGAGTTGGTGATTCTGAAAACCTGATCCATATCCAACAATTAAAAGGATCAACTTCCCTAAAAATAATATTCATATTGACTAATATCTTTTTAGATCTACAGCTATTATAAGTAAGTTATTACTAGATTCAAATTCATACCTATAACTTAATTAATAATGCTTGATTTAAAAGAAATATCTTATCAACCCCAAACTGGTGAAAGAAAAATAATAGACAATTTAAATTTAAAAGTTCATGAAAATGAAATCATTTTAATTTGCGGCAATAGTGGATCTGGGAAAACAACACTACTCGAAATAATAAGCGGATTAACAAATCCGCAAAAGGGAAAAATTACTTGGAAGAATAAAATTTTGTCTTCTAGACAAAGAAGATGGTTTTGTGGAGTAGTATTCCAATTTCCTGAAAGATACTTTATAGGTACAACCATTGGTAAAGAATTAAAAATAGGCCATAAATCTTTAAGAGAAAAAAATATAGAAATAGTTTTAAATAAAGTTGGTTTGAAAAAAATTAATCTGACTCAACCACCAGAACAGCTAAGTGGCGGACAACAAAGGCGGTTAGCTGTAGCCGTTCAACTACTTAGAAACCCCTCAATTCTTTTACTTGATGAACCAACTGCTGGATTAGACTATTCAATGAGAAATGATGTGAAGAATTTAATTCTTGATTTAAAAAATAAAAATACAATTATTATTGTTACTCATGAACCTGCCTTATTTGAGGGAATTCCTTCTAGGATATTATTCTTGGAAAAAGGGAAAATCAAAAATTTTATGAAAGAAAATCATGCAGGATAGGATAGTTCGGGCTACTGCAGCCAATGGAGGAATAAGATTAGTTGCGGTCTTAACAACAAAATCTTCTTTAGAAGCAAAAAAAAGACACGGCCTTTCTTACTTAACCACCTGTATCTTAGGCAGAGCATTTAGTGCTTCATTGCTTTTAGCAAGCTCGATGAAAATAATGCATGGGAGAGTCACTTTAAGAGTTAGATCTGACGGACCTTTAAAGGGATTACTAGTTGATGCAGGTAGAGACGGGAAAGTTAGGGGTTATGTAGGTAATCCTAATTTAGAATTGGACCTAATCAAAATAGATAATAATAAATATTCTTTTGATTTTACAAAAGCATTAGGTACAGGATATTTAAATGTAATTAGAGATAGTGGATTTGGAGAACCCTTTACAAGCACTGTTGAATTAGTAAATGGGAATATTGCTGAAGACTTAGCTTCATATTTATATCATTCAGAGCAAACTCCCTCTGCTGTATTTATTGGAGAAAAAATTCAAAATAAAAGTGTTATTTGTAGTGGTGGCTTATTAGCTCAAGTTTTACCTAAAAAAGATACTGACCCTCTGCTAGTCTCACTACTTGAAGATAGATGTAAAGAAATTAATTCTTTCAGCGAAGATCTATTTAAGTCAAAAGATAATCTTCTTGAGTTAATTAGAAATATATTTCCCGATATTGACGATAAATCAATCTCTGAAAAAGCTCGTTCTCAAGAAGTGAGTTTTAAATGCAAGTGTTCCAAACAAAGAAGTTTAAATGCGATGAAAATGCTTGATAAGAGCGAGTTAGAGGACATCCTGAAGAAAGATGGCAAAGCAGAGTTGGTTTGTGAATTTTGTAAAAATAAATATCTTATAAATTATGAAGAAATTAAATCTATGATAGAAAATCAATCATAAAAAAATTACGCCTAGCCATAAAATAACCATGGCCGGAATACTTTGAATTTTTTGTATTGATAAAGAGTTGTTTGATACTTCCTGAATGAAAGAATTATTTTCAAGCAATCCACCAAATATTAATCCTATCGAGAGAAAGGTAACACTCCAACCCAGAGAACCTATAAATCTTTTCCCTGATTTAATTTGAGTATAGGTAAGTATTAATGTTGAGATAGAGAGTAAAAGTCTATTATTAGAGTCTGGACTGATAAATAACAAAATTAAAAATAATAGCCCAACAGATATTTTTATAGAAAGATTATCAAATGAGGGGGTAGTTATTTTTGGCAGACTATACTGACTTGAATTGTTAGAGTTGTTATTTAAATTTTTTATCTTAGAAAGAAGTGGGAAATTATTATTGGTAAATTGATTAATTTGTTTTTCTTTTTTTGAAGCACTCACAGCTTCATAGCTTACATTTCCTGATTGCCTGGCTTTCAAACTACCCATGAGTAATTGATCAAAGGAAGATTCTATTTTCGCTTTTAAAATTAAGTCTTCACCAGCCTCTTTAACTTTAATATCTCTAGCCTTCTGAATATCCTCAAAAGCAGCACCTTCTTTTACACCTAAAATTTCATAAGGTGATTTTTCGTTATTATTTTTATTACTGTTTGAATCCAAAATTTTTTACCAATACTAACAGATTAACTAATTTTATAATCCATTAAGACTTTATAAAACAATTGGTTCGACTCCACTAACAACGGGCGCAACTTTGTTTAAATTTAATTGATTATTGTCTTCAACAAACTGATTTAGATTCCACTCATTTTTGAAAAGAATAACTGGCCTATTCCAACAATCTTTAACTATTTTACAGTTGAATATTCTGCCTAGTTTTTCAATTGCTGGCCATCCATCAGAAATCCATCTAGCCAATTGATATGGCATTGCTTCAAGATTTGCATCTACACCATATTCACTCTTTAATCTGTGAGTTACTACCTCCAGCTGCAATTGACCAACGGCTGCGAGTATAGGGTCTCTTTTACTCTCATCAAAGTCATAAAGAATCTGAACAGCTCCTTCTTCTCGAAGTTCATTAACACCCTTTCTAAAGTTTTTAAATGCTGAGGGATTTGGATTTCTTAGCCAGCTGAATATTTCAGGACTAAAAGATGGTATACCCTCATATTCCAGATGAGCACCCGTATAAAGAGTATCTCCAATAGAAAACATCCCTGGATTATTTAAACCAATAACATCTCCAGGGTAGGCATCATCAACTACTTCTCTATCTTGCCCAAATATTTTTTGTGGTCTTGATAATCTAATTGTTTTCCCAGTTCTAGAATGTTTAACTGACATATCCTTTTCAAATTTGCCACTACAAACTCTTATAAAAGCAACCCTATCTCTGTGCTTTGGATCCATATTTGCCTGAAGCTTAAAAACAAACCCACTAAATTCATCGCTTGCAGGTTCAATATCCCCTTTATTACTGTTTCTCGAAGTTGGTTTTTGTGCCATTTTTAAAAAACTATCTAAAAATGGCCTTACGCCAAAATTAGTCATGGCAGATCCAAAGAAAACTGGGGTTAAAGAACCATTAAAAACTTTTTCTTTTTCAAATTTAGATCCTGCCTCATCAAGAACCTCCAATTCTTCAAGTGAGTTTTCAAGTAAATCTCTCTCTACATATTTTGATAGCTCTTTATCTTCAAGACTTAATCTTTTCTCATTCGATTGTTTCCCTCTAACTGCTTTATCAAATAAAATCACCTCTCTCGAAAATCTATCAATAACCCCTCTAAATTCCTCGCCACTCCCTATTGGCCAATTAATAGGTAAAGTATTCAATCCAAGTTCTGATTCAATTTCATCAAGTAAAGAAAATGGCTCTCTTCCAGGTCTATCCATTTTATTTATGAAAGTAAATATTGGTATTTTTCGCATCTTGCAAACTTCAAACAATTTTCTAGTTTGAGGTTCTAGTCCTTTAGCAGCATCTTCCAACATAACTGCATTATCAGCAGCAGCTAATGTTCTATAAGTATCTTCTGAGAAATCTTGGTGTCCTGGTGTATCTAATAGATTAATTACAGATCTTTCATATTCAAATTGCAATACAGTTGATGTAATAGAAATACCTCTTTGTTTCTCAAGTTCCATCCAGTCTGAGGTGGCTTTTCTCTGATTACCCCTAGCTTTTACTGCTCCTGCCTGTTGAATGGCACCTCCATACAAAAGAAGCTTCTCGGTAAGAGTCGTTTTCCCAGCATCTGGATGTGAAATAATAGCAAAATTTCTTCTTTTATTTACCGCATCCAGTATTTCTTTATTATTTAGAATTTTAGTACCTAAGCTCATTTATATAATATAAGGACCTTTCACTTAGTTCTTAAACATTACCATAGACTATTAAATAATTTTCACCTTCCTCAAACACATCTAAAGAGGATAGATCATTCTCTAAGATAAAATTTTTTAACTCTTTAAAAGTATAAGAAGCTCTTAAAGATGCATAATAATCATTAGTTAAAATCTCATTATATTTAGTTGAACATTGTGCTTTGAGTTCTAAAGCAGACTCTTCATCTAATGGCCTTTTTAAGTCCTTGTGAAAATTTACAGTAATATTACTAGATAAAATTCTTATTGTGTTGAAGAAATCTTCAAGATTGGTAATGTGATGAATCAAACTGTTGCTTACAAGTAAGCTAATTCTTTTTTTAAATAAAAAATTATTTGATTTAATGTCTTTAATGTCAGAACAAATGTAGCGTAAATTTTTTAATTTTTTTTGATTATTAGAAATACTTTTATTATATTCTGCTCTCAAAATCATCTCTTTAGAACCATCTATTCCTACGACTGCAGTATTAGGCCATTTTATTGCTAACTTCTCAGAAATATTTCCTGGGCCACATCCTAGATCAACTATTAAATCTTTTTCACCTAAAGAAATATTTTTTTTCAAAAGATATTGATTTATTTGATTAATTAGATTAACTTCCCCTTCTGAAAAATCAGCTTCGTCATAAGAAATGACCTGCTCTTTTTCTTCCATTAATTCAGATTCGGGGACTCTTTCCATATCCTTTCTTGAAACAAAGATTTCATATTAAACATAATTCTACACAAACCGTTAAATAGTGGTAAGAATAGTTGCAGACGCCACAGGTAGAGTTATTCTTCCAGTACGGGTTATTTACATACGTTTTTTTATCGTGACTGTTGCACCAAATAAAGCTTCCTCAGAGAGCAATTCCAATAATCTTAAAAAAGATGATTTTCCTAAGACTGCGCCAGCTGCTTACCCAGTTTTTTTCAGATCTTATAGTAGAAAAACTTCATCTGGCAAAAGGGAGAACTGGAGCGAAGTAGGCGAAAGGAATTTATCGGGATTAAAAGAATTAGGAAAACTTTCTGAAGAAGAATTAATCCTAATGAGAGAGATGCAAAGTAACCAAAAAGCTCAACCTTCAGGAAGATGGTTATGGATAGGCGGAACCCCTTGGATTAATAAGAACCAAAATTTCTCAGGAGCATACAACTGTACCTCAACAAACTTAATTGATTGGGAAGCCTTCGCATTAATGATGGACTTAGCAATGATGGGATGTGGAACAGGCGCAATAATTGAGCCTCATTTTATAAATAATCTACCTACGGTAATTAACAAAATAAATATTAAATCAGTCAGTGAAGTTGGAATAACTCCTAAAGATCAAAGAGAAGAAAAGTCATCATTAGAAATTAAAGGAAAAGATCTACATATCAAAGTTGGAGATAGCAGAAGAGGATGGGTAGATAGCTATAAATATCTTCTTGAAGCATCAAGTAACGAGAGTCTTGAAAGAGAAATTGATGTTTATATTGATTTGGAAGATATTAGGCCTGCGGGAGAATCATTAAAAGGTTTTGGTGGTATGGCAAATCCTATCAAATTGAAAGATCTTTATTCTAGAGTCGCATCACTTCTTGGAAAGGCAATTGGTAGGAAATTAAGTACAGTAGAGTGCTGTTTATTAATTGATGAAGCGGCAGTAACCATAGTTGCTGGGAATATAAGAAGAAGTGCTGGAATGAGACAATTTGCTTCAGATGATAAGGAAGCCGCATCAGCAAAAGAAAATTTATGGAGTCAAGATGAGAATGGTAATTGGAGAATAGATCCTGAAAAAGATGCCCTCAGAATGGCCAATCATACTAGGGTTTACCATACAAAACCCACTTACCAAACTGTTTTGGATGCTGTAACAAAACAATTCCATTCAGGTGAGGGAGCCATTCAATTTGCTCCAGAAGCAATCGCAAGATCAAATGCAGATATTCTCAAAGATGATGAATTGAGAAAAGAATTTATTGAAATTTACTCAGAACAAGGCAAGGATGAAGCGAGAAATTGGATAAATAGCAGTTATGGTCCTTTTTCAGAAGAAGAGTTAGACCACAGGATGAGCCGATATGGACTTAACCCTTGTGGGGAGATCTTGGGAAATGATTTCCATTGCAATTTGGCTGAAGTTCATTTAAATCAGATTGATCCAGGAAATTTTGAAGAGCAAAAAAAAGCTTTTAAAGCAGCCGCTCTCTCTGTAGCATGCTTACTTAATCATGAATTTGAAGTTGAGCGTTACAGAAAAAGTAGGGAATATGATCCTATCGTAGGAGTAAGTTTCACTGGATTATTTGATTTTTGTGTCCATGCCTTTGGGACGCCATGGTTGAAATGGTGGGAAGCAGGAAGGCCAAATAGCGAAGAAGGGAAGGCCTTCAAAGAAAAGGAAGCTAAATTCTTAGATTCTTGGAGAAAAATAGTAAAAGAAACTGTATGGGATTATTGTGATAAGCATAATCTAAGGAGACCAAATAGATGCACAACAGTTCAGCCAGCTGGAACTAAAAGTCTTCTTACTGGAGCAGCTCCAGGTTGGCATCCTCCAAAGGCTCAAAGATTCATAAGAAGAATAACTTTCAGGAAAAATGACCCAATCGCTTTAGCTTGCATGGATTATGGTTACTCAGTTGTTCCATCTCAATCTGATAAAGATGAAAATGGTTGCTTGCTCGATAATCCATTTGATCCAAGATGTACAGAATGGTTAGTTGAAATCCCCACAGAAGTTAGTTGGGCAAATATAGACGGCGCAGACCAAATAGACATCAATAATTTCTCAGCATTAGCTCAATTTGATTTTTACATGCAAGTGCAGAAATTTTACACAGAGCATAATACCTCTGCAACCGTAGAATTTAGAGAAAATGAAATCGAGGATTTAGCTAAGGCTATCCATAATGCAATAGAAAATAATGAGGGATATATTTCAGCAGCATTGCTGGCTAGATTTAGTGCTAACGCTACTTTCCCGAGATTACCCTTTGAACCAATAAGTAAAGATGAATACATCTCATTGCAAAATAAAGTAATAGAGAGAAAAGTTAATAACGATTTCTTTGATGCTCTTAATAAATATGACGTTGGAGAACTATCTGAAGCTGGCCCAGCAGGTTGTGATTCAGATAAGTGCTTGCTTCCGCTTGCTAAACCAAAAGATTAAAGTTTGAATTTTTTGTAAATAAAAAATATAAATTAGTTTTTAAAAATTCAATTTATGGCTACCTCTTAAATAGGGACATAAATTATTTATGACATTAAGCTTAAATATTGGGAACTTATTTAATGATTCCTCTAGTCATGCCTTAGTTGATGAGCTTAGAAAAAGAACATCAGAAGAAGATATATTGAACTTTGAAGAAAAATTTAACTCTAAAAATGATAAAAATCTACATATTTATATATGTAGATTTCTAAAAAATAGATCTATATCTAGGGGGCTAGCTTCAAAATGGTTAATAACAATAATTAATAGTAAAGAATCAAAAATTGATGCTCTACAAAAAATTAAATAATTAAGTCAGAGCAGAGAGTCTCCATAGAGCAATTCCAAAAATTGAGAATCCCATAATAAAAGTAAAGGCCAAAGCATTTACTAATTGAACCTTATCATTCATTCTGTTAGCGAATGGTAGAAATTGAGCAAATAAGGGAGTTTCTTCAACAATTGCAGATTTTTTAACTGTAGGTTTCTTGCTTCTAGAAAACATAAAACAAATTCCATAATCTTAAGAATTTTACATTTAAAAGTTCATTAAATTAAAAATACTTCTCAAAAACGAACAAAATGTAACCTGGAAGAAAATACATAAAAAAAACATAAATTTCTTTAGTAGTAGACTATTTCATTATTGAAATATTAAGTTAATTGATTAAAGACCTAGACAAATAATTTTCTTGAATGTTATGATTATTTTGTAGCAACCGCTACTAAAACGTTCAACTTGCGTCATGCAAGCCGCAAATCGACTTAAGCCATGGAACGGGGACTTAAGCGAAACCGGAGCTTAAAAATGACTCTAATTTACAGAGGACAAAAGTACGTCCAGAACAAAGAAGTTGCTAAGAAGCAGCACAACGAACTAACTTACAGAGGAAAAGCTTATACAAGCTAGTTCCATATATCAAATAAAAAAGCCACTGAAAGTGGCTTTTTTATTGGCCAATCTTGGAATTAAAAAATACAATTATTATATATTTCGTATTAATAAATGTAGGATGCAATTTATAGTCTCATTGTAATATTCAGTAAAATCTTACTCTCATAAAGGAGAATTCAAATCTTAAATTATCCTAAAATCATTTAATAAGATGTTTAGAAATTTTAAAAAGAAATTGCAGTCTCAGAAATTTTTCTTTTAAATACTTTTTTAAAAGTGAATGCAAAAATGTGGTTGAGGAAAAATCACTTAATACTTCTCACAAGCATTAAACTAATATGATTTAATATCATCTATAGATTTATTAACCATGGAAGAAAAAAAACCTTTGTTTAAAGCTCCTTATGACATAAAAGATGTAAGTGCTCTTTTCTCAATAGTTGCCTTTGTTTTAATAATCGCTGCCATAGTTGGTAACAATTTATTTGGTTTATTTCAAGAAAATGTATATTTCGGATAATTGGATTTTCATTCAGTTCTTAAAATTAAAAATTTAACTAACATTTTAATAGTTTTTTAAAAAATTATTTACTTAAAATACAATAAGAGAAACATCTTAGAAAGGTAATTCTCCACTCAGATTAATTAAGAAAATTATCAAACTAATCATTTCAGAGTTTGAAAGCAAAAGTCGAATATTTTATTATGAGGCAAGTTAAAATAATTACACTATACTTTTACTACAAAAATTAAATTAACTTTATATATTAGAAGTAGATATGATAATCCTTTTAATAAGTAATATTTCTAGAGGGGTTTTATTCTTACTTTGCTATCCTTATTGACAGATTAAGATATAAGTATATTTAAAAAAAAATTGAAACCTTTCTATTTATTAACTAGAATGTAATTACATTATAATTATTTAGTACGTATTTACTCAGCAAATTATTACCTCTAGTATTTTCTCCATTAGGTGTAGTTTTAATATTATTATTAGTTTTCATCATTAGAAAAAAAATAAAGTTTATTTATACCACTTTTCTTATTTTAATTGTTTTTAGCAGTGGGGTTTTTTCGGATATATTATGGAGAATAATAGAGCATCCATGGAAGAGATTAGATTACTCTGTAGTTGATCCTGCCGATGGGATAGTTGTCTTAAGTAGTTCAAGGCATTTACCTCCCGGGAATACCAACATAATTGAATGGCACGATCCAGATAGATTTATCTCTGGAGTAAATCTTTATAAAGCTAATAAATCAAACAGATTGATATTTACTGGAGGGATAAATCCTTTATCCTCAAATTTACCCCCCGAAGGGGATATCTATATCAAAGAGGCAATTTCGATGGGCATTCCAAGAGAAAATGTATTTACCACATATCCTGTTTCTAATACTCTTCAGGAAGCAAAAGCTATTAAGAAATTTCTTAATAATAAAATACCCTCTAGTCAAAAAAAGATAATTTTAGTAACTAGTGCGTTTCATATGAAAAGGGCAAAAACTGTTTTTGAGAGAGAAGGGATAAGTGTTCTTCCATATCCAGTAGATTTTAGGAGTAAAAGAAGTTTTTCATCAAATTTAAAAAATACATTGAATTGGATGCCTGCTTCTCATCATTTAAATAGTAGTTCAATAGCAATTCGAGAAATCATTGGAAGGACAATCTATCGAGATTGGAAATGGTTGCCATAATTAAGACTCACTTTCTTGGAAATTAATAAGTGATTATTCATATTTTAAGCCAATTCTATATATCATTTATTTACTTTCCAAGATCTCTAAAAAAATTAAAATTGAAAATAAACAAATGCAACTTGCCTTTCAATAAAAATAATTGAGAAAAAAAGGCAAATAACACAAGCCAGAAAAGAGGAAACTTTATTTCTTAATATGTGTTTTAAAAATTTTAAATTTTTATTTTCCCATATTAATCCAAAAACTAGAGTTCCCAAACTAAAAACAAACACAAACAAATAATAATTTTCTCTTAAATTCAAACTAAGATCAAATTCCCAGAGCTTTAAAAAAAGAGTATTAGCTTGATCCCATTCTGTGGCTCTAAAATAAATCCAAGTTGACATAGTTGATAATAGGGTAATAATCCAACTAATTATTGGAATTGAGAAAAATTTAAGAAATTTAAAGTTTGGAACAAAATCCTTGAACAATCTATGAATTAATACAAAAAAACCGTTCAACAACCCCCATAAAACGAATCTCCATGAAGAGCCATGCCATAAACCCATTATTGCCCAGGTAAATAACAGCGGTAGTGAGCCATAAAACCAAAGTGGTAATTTAAAATTTAGAAAAGAGTATAAATAATCATTTACCCAACTTGATAATGATATATGCCATTTCCTCCAGAATTCAGTTGCAGATTTTGAAAGGTAAGGGAAGCTAAAGTTTTCTTTAATTGGAAGTCCAATAATTTTCGATATCCCAATGGCCATATGGGAATAAGCACTAAAATCAAAATAAATTTGAAGCCCAAATCCGAATGCCATTGCCCAAGCATCCAAAGAACTTAACAATCTATAATCACCACTAAATGCAACATCATTTAAACGAGAAAGTTCATCTGCTAAGCATAATTTTAGGAATAATCCAAAACATATTCTCTGAAAACCTTTTATTATATCTGAGTTCTTAGAACTTACTTTACAAAAACTTTTTTCATCAAAGAAATCAGATGGTCTTAATATTGGACCAGCTACAAGTTGAGGGAAATATGAAACGTATAAAAGATAGTCAAGAGGTTTTGGTAAGACTATTACATTTCTTTTATAAGCATCAAACACGTAAGATAATGTTTGAAATGTATAGAAACTTATACCAGCTGGCAAAATAAATTTGAGTTGATTAGGAATCTCTAAAGTATCTCTAAAAGATAAAAGCAAAAAAGATTCTTCAATAAATGGAATATATTTGAACAAAATTAATAATCCCATATTTACTATTATGCTCACTATTAAATTTATAAGTCTTTCAGTACTATTTAAATTTTTGATTATTAGATTTTTTGATATTAAGTAGTCTAAAGAGGCACTAAAAAGTAGAGGAATGATAAACCAAGGATGATTAAAACCATAAAAAACTAAAGAGAATAATAAAAGAAAAATTTTAGATAATTCAAACGACCTTCTCTCTATTAGTGGATAACAAATAAATACACATGGAAGAAAAAGAAAGAGGGATGTTGGTGAATGAAAAAACAAAATTAATAGTCTAGAAAATTGTTTAAAATAATACCTAATTTCTTAGAAAGTATTTTATGTCCATCATATGTAAAGTGCATGAAATCTAATTCTTTTTTTTCTCCTTGGAGGTTTGTTGATGCTTTATATCCCCACTTTTCATCGGGAATAATAGAATCAAAATCATAATAACTACAATTTTCTTTATTACATATATCTTTCATATCATTTTTAAAATTCAAATAATCATCTCTGAAATAAGGAATTTCCTTACCACTTGCAAAATGAAGTAAGGGTGCAAGGTAAATAATTGTAGGTTTTCCTAAAGAGTCTCTCGAACCAATAATGCTTTCTAGAGCTTCCAGATTAAATTGATAAGCTGCTGGAATCTTTTTTCTTTTTGAAGAAGCCTTTATGCCAAAAAAACTATTTCTTAACTTGTAAAGATATACTCTAAAGTGTGTGTTAATTGATTGAATATCATTTAAAACAGGTATTGACTTTAAAATACTTTTATCTAATTTATCGCTATTACTGGGAATATCTAAATTAGTTTCTAACTCATTTTTCGTTTGAGACAAATATTCAAAACTTTCACAAACATTTAAACTATAATTTTTTAATGATTCTCTTATATTTTGTTCCCTAGTATCATCTAAAAATAATGGGATGATTAAATTGTCAATTCTTGTTGGACATTTTTTCATTGATTGATAAATCTCATTAAATTCGGCAAAAGTAGCATTAGGTATCCAAATAGATCTTACTTTAACTGTTTCATTCCTATTTTTTTCAGTTTCAATTGATAATTGGTGAGCATAGTTAATTTCTCCTTTTGAAAATTGATTAATAGCTCCTAATTGAGAATTCCCAAAAAGCAATACATTCTCATTTGATCCATTTAAGTCAGATATAAGGGTTTTTACACATTCAAAGTTATTTGCAGCGCATACAAATTCGTTTGATATGGTTGGTGTTGCATCTGCAAAACCCCCATCCTTATTTACTTCTTTTTTAATTGTCTTAAGATAAATATAAAGCCCTGAAAATGTTAATAAAACAACTAACAAACTAAATAAAAAATTTTGAGAATATTTATTAGTCAATTATTAATTTTAAATAAATCAAATTTAATTCATAAGATAATTTTTTTAAATTCTACTAAAAAAAATACTTATAAAAGTTAACATTTGTCGAAATTGGTTTTGGAGCATGGGAATTTAATTGCATAAAACTCGCAAATGATAAATCTAAATCATGGGAGGGCCTACTAATTGATGGAGATGAATATCAAGTCAAAATGGCAAAGAATATTTATCACAAGAAAATTTCGCCTTAAAATATTTGGCTTACTTTGGACAATTTAGATCCAATTTATGAATTTACGAAAGATTAAAGATCTAGGAGTTTTGTCTATTGATATTGACGGAAATGATTTTTGGTTTTTAAAAAAATTAGTTAAATTAAAATCTGCAATTATAGTTATTGAATACAATTCAAAATTTAGCCAGATAATGATTTCGCTACCATATGAGAAAGATTTTGACAGGACAAAAAACATAGTAGTTGCGCATATTTCGGAGCCTCTCTAAAAGCTTTCAGTTTTTTACTAAAGAAAGAAAATTATTCATTGATGGAAATATCCAGTCTTGGTAATAATGCTTTTTATTTAAGAAACGATCTTCTAGTAGATGCTGATATACCCTTAGATCCAACTTATTTATATAGAGAAAGCTTCTTCAACAACTCTGAGAAAAGATATCTTGAATACTGGGAAGAAATTAAAGATATGGATTATGTAGAAATTAATAAAGAAATTTTATAAATAGAAGATTATTTGTAATTTGTAAAAACCAATTGTTATGATAATTTAGTGAATTAAATATTTACCCTTGGAGGGGTGGTCGAGTGGTTTAAGGCTCTAGTCTTGAAAACTAGCGTGTCTGCAAGGGCACCGTGGGTTCGAATCCCACCCCCTCCGTTCTAAATAAAACGCAACCGAAATTAAACCGAATAATATAAACGCCCTTTTGGTAGGTCTTTGTTAAAATAGATTTTATTTGGATTATGAGTAAAGGATTCGCCACAGATAACCTAATACCCAAAAAATCGAAAAAAAAATTTATCTCAAATGAACCTCAAGGAAGATTAATATCTTGGTCACCATGGCCACCAGCTAATTTTCAGACAAGATATCCTGCTTTCCCTTTTGTTCTTACAATATTGATTATAGTAATTGGGCAATGGTATCTAACTCTACTAAGATAACTTGAAATTAATTTTTTATATTTAAATTTTAGATGAATTAAGTTTGAGAATCTATCTTGTTTTTTTCAATTTTATTATTAGCCCACTTTCAGGCAGCAATCATCCCAATATTATTAGGAATTAGATCTATCAGAAAATTCAAACACATTCGCAAGAACGAATTGATACCTTTCGGTTTTATTTTTTTAGGATTGGCATCGATTTCTGAAATGATAGATCATACCCAAACATCTTGGATTTATGTAGATCATTCCTCTTTATTTAATTGGTTATTTTATTCTTTCCTATCTTTAGGTCTAACATGTTTATCGATATCAGTTATAAAAAATAAATTTATTCAAAAAACTAATTTTTGTATTTCTTTATGTTCAATAATCTCATATTTTTTATTTGATAAATCTATTGCTCTTTTTTTTCAAGTAATAATAAGTATCCTTCTAATTTTTAATTGGCAAAGAGTTTTTAAAGATTGGCTTTTTATCCTTTACCCAATATTTGGTATTTTTTTTACGACTTTCTTTGGAACAAGGCTCTCAATTAGTGGCGATCAATTTTGGCATGTTTTAATAGGACCATCTGGAACAATTAGCGTTTTAACCTTTTATTTAGTATTAAAGAGATCGGGCAAAAAATTTACTTAAGATTCTTATGAAAATATTTGTATTTACAACTTTTATAGTATTCTTAGTCACAATAATCTCTCCAGTAAGAATCCTTGCTGATACGGCACTTGATGTGTACATGAATGATTTTTATTCTAAATCGAATGAAGCTAGCCAGATTCTTAAAGAAATCGAAAATAGTCTAAAAAAGGGATCAAGAAAGAAAGTATGCTCTAGGCAAAGAGAGGCAGCAAGATTAGGTCTATTAGCAAATAAATCATTAATTAAAGCCTTTGAAATAGAGGGAGCTAATCCACCAATGCAGGCAATAAAGGCAAGTCAACAAAGATGGGAATCTATTCTGAATGAGTGCTGAAGAATGTCAGTAAATCTATAAATCTTTTTAAATTTGCATTCTTACAGATTTACTAATTAAGGGAATTTCAGGTTCGACTCCATAAATACATTGAGAAATTGAATAAATAAAAATACATAGTGTAAATATAAAAATTATTGAGCCTAATTCAACTATGGGAAATATTCTCAAGAGATATGAAATTATTATTAAAGCAATATCAATTAATAAAGCTTGGCATGCGTTATATCTAACGAAATAGGGAACATTTGGATTTCTTACTAATCCAGCAAATAAAATTATAAATAATAAAAAACTACCAAAAGGCAAAGATTTTTCAATTATTGCTATCGGAAAAGTTAGTAATAATAGTATTTTTAAAAATGAATATTTATAGAACAAATAATACCCAAAAGGTATTGATGCCTTTAATGGCAAAGTATACAAAAATACTGATGAGAGTCTTTGTAATATCTGATTCAATATATTATTGAAATTTCGTATTTATATTTTAACCTAATTTTTTGAACTTAATAAAAAGACTTATTTTCGAAAAAATAAACTTTGGCAGATGGTTATCAAATATTAGATAATTGATTCAGGTTCATAATTCAAAATGCGTATCCTACATACAATGTTGAGGGTTGGAGATTTAGATAAATCCATTGATTTCTACGTCAATAGATTAGGAATGAATTTATTGCGAAAAAAGGATTACCCTCATGGAAAATTCACTTTGGCATTTGTTGGTTATGGCTCAGAAAAAGAAAACTCAGTAATTGAATTAACTTATAACTGGGACAAAAAGTCTGAAGACTATGAGCTTGGAGATAAATATGGTCATATAGCTATTGGAGTAAAAGATATTCATCTAATTTGCCAAGGATTAGAAAAAAATGGTTGTAAAATAACAACCAAACCTAAAACGATGAAAAACAGTACTACTGTCTTGGCTTTTGTTGAGGATCCTGATGGTTATAAAATTGAACTTATTGAAAGAGATTAAAAGCTAAGAAGTTTTTAATTAAATAAACAAATAACTAAAATCTAAAAAGATTGAATTATCAAATATATCGTTTTCAATTAGCGAAAAAATACCTCTGAGATCACATTGGATGGATTCTGCAGTTTTAATTATTGTAAAAGATTATTTCTAAGACGAGGAATTATTAAAAATAAAATTAAAACTTTAAACAATCTACATTAATTCAATTTAGATTCCGTAGACAATCTACATAGATTTATATATCATAGAATTATCTTATAAAGCTTATGCCTAGTAATTGGTCAAAAATAAGAGATGAATGGCTTGATAGAACCGCGGTTGCGAAAGATGATGCTAAATGGGCATTAGAAGCTTTAATTAATTCTGAAGAAGAGTTATTTGAAATAGAACAAAAAATAAAGAATAAAGAGGACGCTATAACCCAAGTAAAATTTTTGAAGAAAAAGGTTAAAGAAACTATTTCCTCTAAAGAAATTAGTCTCGATGATATTGCATTAAATACTTCAAATTCAAACAAAGTACAGATCTCAGTGCCATCAAATCTTACTTATCTTTTGAAAGTTTGGGCCGCAGCAGAAGGAAGAGATCTATCAAGTGTTGCTTTTCAATGTTTAGAAACTGGTATAAGGGAAATGAAAAGTAAAGGTTCAATACCTTCAATAGCAGTAAATAGATATGACTCGGCCTGTCAAAAGAGGATTGCACTAGCAGAAGTAAACAATCTATTAGAGAAATACGAATTAGCTCAGGATGAAATCAAATAATTATGAATAACAGAAAAATCATTAAAGGGTACAAAACATTAATATCATCAAGATTTAATGTAGATACTTCTGTAGATAAATCTAAAGATGGAATAATTTATACTCTTTATTCTGATGCATTTAATTCACTTAAAGTTGGTTTTGCTGAAAATGATAAGGTACTAGAAAAAAAATTAACAAGTGAAGCATTGATATTATTGGATATGAAAAAAGGCAAAAAGAAAGATTTATGTTTATTAATAACCACTCTAAATGAAATTGGCATCAAATATTCAGACAATTTTTATTTCAAATACTCAGGTTCTTTAATGAAACATTTATCTACTTTAGGTTGGCCTGTTGGAAGATCACTTTATAAACAAAGAAAGATTAAAAAAGAACTTGTATATGCATAAATTTAAATGTAATCACACTCTAAAGTTTCTCTGGTTTTTCTATTTGTAATTGGATTAGTTCCAGCAGCACTTTCACAAAATTTCCTAATAATATCTTTTGGCAAAAAAACATTTGTGAAGTCTGCGCCTTGTATTTTTACATTTTCAAACTGGGTACTATAAGCAAAAGAATCCTCCAAGTTAGTATTTGATAAATCTGTTCCATCTAAAACAGCCGAGTCTAAAGTTACTTCTCTTAAGTTGGAGTTACTTAAATTAGTATCTTTCAATTTTGCTCCATAAAGAGTCGCATTTTGGAGCTCACAACCTGACAAATTTGCGTCTTGTAAATCAGTCAAATAGAAAGTTGCTCCTTTTAAATCAGTTCCAGAAAAATCAGCCCCTACCAAAGATTGTTTACCATAATCCAGTGCAGCGAAGCTTCTACAAGGGAGGGTTAAAACAACTATTAAAAAAGTTAAAATTATAAATCTCATTTGTTTAAGTAGTATTTCAATAAATTCTAACTTCTTAAGCTGAAATCTAAAAATTAATTATTTACTGAATGCTATATTTATTGAAATAGCAAATCACGAAATAGGTTTTGGATATAAATCCTTATGATGCAATTGTTGTTGGTTCTGGAGCTACAGGAGGAATAGCAGCACTTACATTGGCAGAACAAGGGATCAAAGTTGTAGTAATAGAAGCAGGGCCTCAAGTTAAAAGGGATGAAGCTAGTAATCACGAGCCAAAAAGTACATTAAAAAGATTATCAGGTGTCTTAACAAAAAAACATGCCAATCAGTGCCAACATCCTGGTTATTGGAAAAATAATCCTGACTTATATTCAAATGAATTGAAGCATCCTTATGACTTCCCAAATAAAAAGCCATTTCTTTGGACACAAGGTAAACAATATGGGGGGAGATCATTAACTTGGGGAGGCATAACATTAAGACTTTCCTCAGAAGACTTTCATCCGGCTAAAAAAGACGGATTCGGGCCAAACTGGCCTATTTCATACGAAGAAATCTCCCCGCACTACGATTTTATTGAAAATTTCTGCGGAATTTATGGACGAAAAGATGATATCAAGGAGGTTCCAAACGGTAAATATATTGGTAAAATTCCTCTTACAGAAAACGAAACTGTTTTTGGCAGCAAAGTTAAATCAAACTTAAACTATCCATTTATCCAATCAAGAGGATTTGACCGTAATTCATCTGTAAAAGAAAAAAATTGGCCCAAGTCCTCTAGCGTAGGAAGCTCTTTGAAAAAAGCTTTAGATACTGGAAATGTACAAATAATCTCTAATTACCTAGTAGAGTCTTTTGAGATTAACAAGATAACAGAGCTTGCCTCAAAACTAACGATTATAAACCTAGAAAATGGACACAAAGAAGTATTGGATTGTGATTTGATTCTTCTTTGTGCATCAACAATTTCAACACTGAGAATACTACTGAACTCAGAATACAAATCAAATACCTCAGGGTTTAAAGATAATTCTGGGAAATTAGGTAAATACCTAATGGATCACATATCTATCTGTAGATTTTTTTCAGTCCCAAAAGCAAAAAACTCAGAGGAATCACTAGATAATCCTCCCGATCTTTCTGGAGCAGGCAGCTTCTTTATTCCTTTTGGTTCAAATTTACCAGAAATTGACGACATAAATTTCTATAGAGGTTATGGAATTTGGGGGGCAATTGATAGATTAGGTATACCTAAATTTTTACAAAAAGACGCAAACAAATCCATTGGCTTTCTTATCGCCCATGGTGAAGTCCTTCCTAGAGAGAAAAACGCAGTTTCTCTCTCAAGAAAAACAGATGAATGGGGAATACCAATTCCTTACATTGAATTCGAATGGAGCGAGAATGAGTTAAATATGGCAAAACATATGGAAAAAACAATACAAAAATCAGTCAAAGCTGCAAATGGGAAAATAAAAAATATTGATGAACTAATGAATATTCCATTAGGAAATTTATTTACAAAAAATTTGATAGCACTTTCAGATAGTCCTCCTCCTCCTGGATACTATATTCATGAGGTAGGGGGAGCACCAATGGGGTTCAATGAAGAAAATAGCGTAGTTGATAAATTTAACAGATTGTGGAGATGTAAGAATGTACTGGTACTAGATGGAGCATGCTGGCCCACATCATCTTGGCAAAGCCCCACACTTACAATGATGGCGTTGAGTAGAAGAGCCTGCTTAAATATTAAAAAGACTTAGAGGGTGTAAATAATTGATTTAAATAAATTTCTGAGACAGAATTATCTGTACAACCGTTTTGAACGAGAAAAGTAGCTAATGCTGAATTTATAAGCTTATATTGATCCCAAGTCGGGTTACTTAATACGAAATCTTTCATAGTGTTATAAAGAGTTTCTGAAAGCTCTGTTTCTAATGAGACTTTATTTAAAGAGCACTTTAAGAGTTTCTTATCAGTTAAATTTGTTTGATTGATTTGATCCATTAATTCATTTTTTCTACAAAACAATAATGATATTTTTCTCTAAAAATATCAAGAAAAATCTTCATGGTAAACTTTTTAAATTATCAAATAAGACTCATGTTATAAGTCGGTTTTTAAAAAACTTCTTTTTCAAATAAGGAAATTGAATAGATCTTTAAAAAAAGTCAACAATAATGTTGATGTCCTGTTTTTTTTGAAAAATACTGGCATTTCTAATCCAATGTGGATTTGGACGTGGAAAACAACCCAAAAATTGTGGAAAATCTAGTCCAAAATACTTTCAAGATTTTACATTAAGAATACTTATATATACTGAGTCTATTAAGACTAACTCGAGAAAGAGACAGGTGATTAATTGATTTTCAACGGATTTTCTTAAGATTTAGTCTTTATTAGGCAAGCGAAGCGTGACAGGTCCTAAAGGATGTTTTGAATTTGGATAAATACTATGGTGATCGTGATTATGTTCATGTTGATGAGCCTCAACATGTTCATGTTCTAAGAAACGACTTACTCCTAAGTTTGATTTTTCTTTGTTATGAGTTGGATTTTGTATTTCACAAGCACCATTACATTCAGGATCACATAAATCACAGCTGATCCCCAAGCCCTCTACATGGTCATGATGACTTTCTTGAACCATTCCAACTTCTTTTTCAAAGCCAAATAAATTTGATCTATATTTACAAGTTGCGCAATTCATAAAATTCTTACCTTCGTTATTAAGAATCTCTTCAATCCTTTCTACAAAAGTATCGACCACATAAGACTGTGAAGAAAGATATTTTGCATGTATAAATGAAATATCTGGATTATTAATCGCAACTAAATCACTTTGCCTTTTTATTCTGGTGACAAGGACACCTGAGAAAAGGAAATAAGGGAAAATAATTATATTTTTATAACCAAGTCTCACAACATTTTTCAAGCCAGGTTCAACGAGAGGGAAAGTTACTCCAGAAAAAACTGTTTCCCCCCACCCTAAACCAATACCCTCTACGATCATTCTCGTTATTTTTGAAACATTGGAATTCGCATCTGGGTCAGAAGAGCCTCTACCAACAACAACTAATAATGATTCTTCAGGTTTGAGAGTATTATTTTGTTTAAATACATCTTTTACTCTTTCACAAGCTGCACTAATCATTAAATTATTAATACCTAATTCTCTTCCATAAATTATTTCAATACCTGTTTTACTTGAATAATTCATAAGTAAGCTAGGTATATCATTTTTTACATGGCCCGCAGCGAAAAGCATTGCGGGTATTGCAATTATTTTTTTTACAGAAAGATCTTTTAACTTGTCTAGAGCATGAACAATCGAAGGTTTAGCAAATTCCAAGAAACCATATTCAACTAAAAAGTTTGGATATCTTTTTTGGATGAAATTAGTTAATTCTTGAAATTCAGTAATGGCTAGTTTATTTCTACTCCCATGTCCACAGATAAGTATCGCGACTTGATTATTTAACTTCAAATCTAAATTATCCAAATTCAAATTATTACTTATACCATAATAGTAAAGAACAATATCATGTAGTGAAAAATAATAATAACTTGCTTGAAGTTCCAAATATCAACTCAAAGGATGCAAAATTAAAGAAATTAATTTATGACGTGGATGAATCCTTATTTAATGAGGATAACTATTCTTACGAAAAATTCGAGCACCTTTGCGTGTGTAGTGGAGGTACAACTTCTAGCTGTGCAAAAAATGGTTTTACAACTCTTGATCTAAGAAAAAATCACAACAAAATTCATCTAGATAGAAAAACCAATTTAGTAACAATTGGAGGTGGTGTAATAATGGGGGATCTATTAAATCATTTACAAAAATATAATCGAAGTTTTCCAATCGGACTTTCTAAACTTCCCGGAGCAGGCTATATACTTACTGGTGGAGTAAGCCCGCTCAGTAGAACCTACGGATTAGCAATTGATAATATTGAATCAATAAAAGGTTTCTTGGGTAATGGCACATTTATTTCTTTAAAAAAAAATCAAATAAATCCAGAAGAACAATTGATTTGGGAAGCAATTAAAGGCGCAGCACCCTTCTTTTCAATTATTACCGAAATAGAACTTAAGACTATCCAATCTAATTCCATTAAGGTTATTGAAGGATTTATAAATCTAAATGAACTTACAGAAATAATAAAACTATCAGAAAAATTTCCAGAAAATATTAGTCTTCAATGGATTTATGCCCAAAAAATTTACATATATATTTTTGCTGAACTCAAAAATAATTTAGAGGATAAAAGAACAGAAGAATGCCTAATGCTTCTAGACAAATTCCCTACTCTAGAAAAACAATTTTATGGAAACTTTAACAAAATAAATTTCTTCCCTAAGGAATTAAATTTATATGAGCTGAATGCAAATAACCATTCTGAGGTGATTAGTCTTCTTGGAGAAGATTTAAAAAATGATATCCCAATTTTCATAAAATGTTTGGATGAAATAATGGATAATAAACCTAATAATTCCTGTTACATTGCTTCTCAACAATTAGGTTGCAAAACTAAAAAGTTAAATCATGGCTCAAGCTTTTTTGTACATAGAAAAAGCACTTGGAAACCATGGATATATGCATCATGGAAAAAAAATGATCTTCAAGAAAAAGAAGTCGCTTTGGAATGGATTTATCAATCGTGGAGCAAGCTAAAAAAGTTTTATCCAAATATTCACTTAGCCCAATTGCATAATCATTTGAATTCTCACGATGAAGAAATTACATTAGCCTTTGGAGATAGAATTAATGAATTAAAAACTTTAAAGAATATTTTTGACCCACAAGGTATTTTGCCTCCTTTATGAGGTAACTTCTTAATTATAAAGAAACTTAAAATGTCAAATTTCTCAAGATATTTATCTAAAAATTGGTTAGATGATCCAAAGTCAAATATTCTCTCAGGCTTAGTTGTTGCTTTTGCAATGATCCCAGAAGCAATTGCTTTTTCAGGTATAGCTGGTGTAGATCCTAAAGTTGGCCTTTTTGGTGCATTTTGCTTATCTATAACAATTGCGATTGTTGGAGGGAGAAGGGGGATGATCACTTCAGCTACAGGTTCAACAGCTCTTTTGATGACTGGACTTGTTGCTTATGGAGAATCACAAGCTCCTGGATTAGGAGTCCCATATCTTATTGCAGCTGGAATATTAACTGGAATTTTCCAAATTCTTTGGGGATATTTAAGACTTGCATACCAAATGCGATTCGTGCCAACGGGAGTATTAAGTGGATTTGTAAATGCACTGGCGCTTTTAATATTTCAGGCACAACTTCCTCAGTTAGGAATAGGTATTAAAGAATCAAAAGGATTAATTGAACAAACTTTGAGTCAGTATCCAGTTAACTCTCAGATCCCAGTAGTTTGGATTCTTGTAATCCTAGGATTAATAATTATCTATGGGCTTCCAAAAATCACAAAAGTAGTCCCATCTCAACTTATCGCGATAGTAGTAATTACTCTCATAAGCATATTCTTGAATCTAGATGTCCCAACAGTTAGCGATTTGGGTAAATTACCTGATGGATTACCAAGTATTTCTCTTCCTTTTGGATCAATAGAAAACGGGAAAGTACCTTTTAGTCTTGAAACATTAGGAGTTATTTTACCGACTTCACTTGCAATATCTCTCGTGGGTTTAATGGAAACCTTTTTAACTCAAGACATTTTAGACGATGTAACTGATACAAGTTCTAATAAAAATAAAGAAGCAAGAGGACAGGGAATCGCAAATATTGTGGCATCCTTATTTGGTGGAATGGCAGGATGTGCCTTAGTTGGGCAATCTGTTATGAATACTGAAAATGGTGGTAAATCTAGATTATCAACTCTTTCCTCAGGTATCTCTCTACTAATTATGATTATCCTCTTGAAGTCTTGGATTGGAGCAATACCAATGGCTGCTTTAGTAGCAATCATGATAACGATCGCGATAAGTACAGCAGATATAAATGGATTAAAAAATATTAGAAAGATACCTAAAAGTGATACTGCAGTAATGCTTATGACTTTTGCGGTTACAATGCTGACAAAACCTCATAATCTTGCACTTGGAGTTATTGCTGGAGTTGCATTAGCTGCAATCCTTTTCAGCAGAAAAGTCGCTAAAGTTATAACTGTCTCAAGAGCTAAAGAAAATAATTTGACTACCTACAAAGTAAAAGGACAATTATTTTTTGTTAGTAAAATTTATTTCTTACAAGGATTTGATATTCATGAACATCCAGAAAATATTGTAATTGATATGTCTTTAGCTCATATTTGGGATCAAAGTGGTGTTGTTGCTCTTGAGCAAATTATTAGAAAGTTCCAGAATGGTGGTTCTAAAGTTGAGATTGTAGGATTAAATAAAGAAAGTCTTAACTTATTTGAGAGACTAGGTGGTTTAGAAAGCGCTCATTAAAAAAGTTAATTAAGACTAACTTGTTGATAACAAAACCAAAGCCATTGCTGAAAAAGCAAATTTCTATGAGATCTCCAAGCGGTTTTTGAACTATTCAGATCAAAATTTTCAGGAGGAGGAACATCTCCCTTTTCTTTGTCTCTTTCAATTTCACTAATAATTCTATGCACCGTATATTCAGGATGACCTAAATGCATAAGTTGTTTTTGATCTTTAGATTCAAATATTGTATATCCGACGTTTTCTCCATAAGCCAACAAATTCAATTTCCCTTCTTTTTGTGCCTTCTCCATCTCTAAATCTGGTAATCCTGCAAATCTACTTTGAGGACAAATAAATTCATCATCTTGTGTTCCCATCAAAGGATGTCCAGGAACTAAACTTTTTAAAGGGAATACCCCAAATAACTTTTTATCAAAAACTTTCTTATCAACCCCTGCCAAATAAGCCAGCGCAAAACCAGCCCAACATAATCCAAGAGTACTCGCACAAGAATTTCTGGCTTCATCTACAATTTTTACAAATTCATCCCAATACTTAACCTCCTCAAAGGCTAGGTGCTCAATAGGTGCTCCAGTAATAATGATTCCATCTAACGGTTCTGGATTATTTGCTTCTTCCCAAGTTATATATAGGTTGTTTAAATGATTAAGATCCCATGTTTTATAAGAATGAGTTTTGAGCTTTATCCAAACTGGCTCAATTTGAAGAGGAGATAAACCAAGTGGATGTAGTAAGTTAAATTCATACTGCTTGCCAAGAGGCATTATATTCAAAATACCAATCCTAAGAGGACGTATATCCTGTCTTTTTGCCAATTCAGGTTCGATCCAAGATATATGATTTTTCTCAACATCACTAATCTTGTGATAGTTACTAGGAATTATTAAAGCCAATAAATCTCCTTTTCTAAGTGATTTGTGAAAGTGCTTGTTCGAAATCTGCTTTTATATCATCAATATGCTCAATTCCTACAGAAACTCTCACCATAGTAGGAGTAACACCTGCAGATAATTGCTCTTCTTCAGATAATTGCTGATGAGTTGTTGAAGCAGGATGAATTACTAATGTTTTTGAATCACCCACGTTAGCAAGGTGGCTAGCTAATTTTAAGGAATCAATAAATTTTACTGCATTTTCATAACCCCCATTGAGAGAGAACATAAGCATGCAACCCATTCCCCTTCCAGTAGTATATTTTTTGGCACTAGAGTAATATGGATCAGATTCTAGGCCAGGATAATTAACACTACTTACATTAGAGTTAGAATCTAACCATTTTGCTAATTCAAGAGCATTTGAAGTTTGTCTTTCTATTCTTAAACTTAGAGTTTCCAAACCCTGCAATAGCAAGAAAGAATTAAAAGGACTTTGAGCTGATCCCCAGTCTCTGAGGCATTCAAGTCTTGCTCTTAAAGCAAAAGCTATATTTCTGTTATCAGGTACTCCCAGAGATTTGCAGATATCACTACCGAAACCAAAAGCGTCCCAATGAACGAGTCCATGATAAGCAGCGCTTGGCTCACTCATGAGTGGGAATTTACCATTTCCCCAATCAAAGGTTCCAGCATCAACAATAACCCCACCGATGCTTGTTCCATGTCCACCGATCCATTTAGTTGCACTTTCTACAACAACATCGGCTCCAAAATCAATTGGTTTTATTAAAGCACCACCAGCACCAAGTGTATTATCCACTATTAGAGGAATTCCATTTTCCTTCGCCAACGCAGAGAGCCCCTCAAAATCTGGAATGTTGAACCTAGGATTTCCCATTGATTCTACATATATTGCTTTTGTTTTATCATCAATTTTATTTCTAAAACTATCGATACTATCACCATCTGCAAATTTAACTTCAATTCCTAATCTTGGAAATTGTACTTTAAATTGATTGTAGGTCCCTCCATATAGAAAGGATGTAGAGACAAAATTATCCCCTGCTGTCATGCAGTTGACGATTGCCAAGAATTGAGCAGCTTGACCTGAGGATGTTGCAAGTGCTGCCATACCTCCCTCCAAAGCTGCCATTCTTTTTTCAAAGACATCTGTGGTGGGGTTCATAAGGCGAGTATAAATATTTCCAAATTCTTTTAATCCAAAAAGATTAGCTCCATGCTCGGCATTATCAAAAACATAGGAACTAGTTTGATAAATGGGTACTGCTCTAGAATTTGTAGTTGGATCAGGCACTTGGCCGGCATGTAACTGAAGCGTCTCGAACTTTTGGTTGCTCAAAATTTTAAAATAATCCTATTATCTATTTAACTTAAAAATGTACAAAAAAACAAAAAAAAGATAAATATTTATAAATCCTTTTTTAATGAGGGGTAATTATCTTTCATATATAAACTCAAATCTTCTTTTATCGCTGATCTGAGTTTCTCAATATTTGCTGAATCAATTATTGGAAAAGTTTTATTAGCTTCAGGATCTTTTTCAGTAATTGATTTCCAATTCTTACCAACGTCTTTTTCAGAGTTGTTTAAAACCTCATCAAAATTGAAAACCTTATCGTTGTTTTTAGCTTCAAATTCACTAAAAGCTTTATTGATAAGATTCTTTCTATTTTCAAATAGATTTTTGGCTTTTATAGTATCTGGAAGACCCATAACTGGTTGTAATTCCTTAAGAAGTTTTATTTCCTCTTCAATTAAGAGTGTCCAAACACCATGTTTATTTTTTGGAAGGTTAGAATTACTAAAAATACTAATTTCATCGAGGTAAAAATTTAACCATAAATAATATGATTTTTCTTCAATATTTTTTTTAACTGAGATCTTTTTATTTTGGATCTTTGGGAGTAACTTTTCTGCTTTTTTTAAAAACTGTCTATCTTCTCTTTCTAAATTTATTAATCCCCATCTTTGACTGTAATCCCATAAATCTTCGTATCTTGTTAAGTCTTCTTGATTCCAACCAAGAGCTTTCAGTTCATGAGAACGATGTGATAATTCCTTTTTCAAAAAAACCTTTTAAAACCATAATAATTCTAACCCCGCAACCAAGATTAGTAAATAAACGAAGAACTTAGCGTTTTATTAAATCAAATAAGTAATCAATTATTAAAATAATTATTAATAATTTTCAATACATTGATATAACTTGGATTTTTATTTGAAATTTGATTACTATATTCATTTTTCTTAAGATCGTTTTCCTCTTTGTCAATAAACAATTTCTTGTAAAGGTTTTCAATATCATTAAAAAGATAATCTCCTTTTAATTTTTCATTTAGTTCTAAAGATGATTCAGATTTCACAGATTCTTGGCAAAAATTAGTAATTTCTTCTGAACTAATTAAAACCTTATAAATTTCTTTTTTTTCTTCTGAATTTGCATTAAAGCATAAATAAATTAGATTAATCATAGAACAATTATTATTTTTGATTTTGAATTCTTTATAAATTTCTGGCCAAAATTTTAAAGATTTTAGACCTTCTAAACCTCCTTGACTTAGAGAGTATTTATCACACCAATTTACGAATTCTGATATCTCTTTTGGACATCTTTTGAGTTGCAAAAGCATATCTGATAAAACTTGTCCTGCTTGAAAATTCCGTGTTGGTTTTCCTTCAGTTGGAAGAGTCATGCTCCCTAAGACATCAGCCTTAACAGCATTTAATTGAGAAAAAGTATAATCTCCTTTTTCACAAAATTCATCATTAATTATTTCCTTTGCACTAATTATTTCTTCACCATAACCAAGTTCTTTTAATGAAAGATATTTATTCTCTAATTTATTTTCTTTTCTAACTTGTAATGATACTGATGCGGCCTGATCTAAACATTGAGTTAACAAAATCGTATTAATGGTAGGTAGCATTCCTGGCTTATCGGAATGAAAGTTATTTACAAAACCTGCAAATATGGATGATATATTTTTTATTGATTTTATATATTGACATTCAACATTATGAACTCCTGGAGAAACTTGAATATTCGGTGACAATTGATTTAAAATGCGAGCTCCTATTAAAGCAGTTAAGGCATCAGGATGACAGAAATTTGCTGTAAAACTATCATTAGGATTTCGTAAAGCTCCATGACGGTGGAATCCTGTAAAAAAAGCTAAATTAGGATATTTATTACAGAGAATAAAAGGGTTTTTATTTTTTTTATCAATGCAAAAGGAACCAACAAGACAGCCAAGAACCACATTTTCTCTTTTTAAAGTTTTTTTGAGTTCTAAAGCATGTTTAACATCATCTTGGATGTGATTACTGTTTGAAGCAAGAATAACTATCTCACATTTTAAGAGAAGATCTTCTAGATCAAAAGACTTTCTTTTTCCCTCTGAAGAATAATGTCCCATTCTCTTAATTTTTTCAATAATCTGATTATCCATATCAGAAAGAACATCTTTTGAGAAAGCACCTAACAAATCTCTATCTTCCCTAGGAGCCAGAAGAATATTATTTGATTTTCCATGCATGGCACAGTTGTATGCTAATGATGCAGGATATAAACCGACACTATAGAATCCAACTTTCATCTTCTCTATATCTTTAATCAATGAATAAAAATATTTTTCATCATTTATGTTTTCTATAAAATTATTCTGCATTTTGGAAATTCTTTATAATTTTTTAATTTCTTACCAATACCAACATTTTTCTACATTAAAGCAATTTTTGACCATAGCAAATTATTTATTATAAATATTGAATTTTTTAATTTATAATTTCACTGAGATATAGAAATTAAATTAAAAAAGAAATAATTATACATATGGAATATATGGCAAGTAATTTAAAGGCACAAAAACAACTAATTTCTTCTAAAAATATCTTAATTATTCAAGACATTGACGGAGTTTGTATACCTTTAGTTAAAGATCCAATGACTAGAAAATTAGAATCAAAATATATCTATGCAGTAAAAGAATTTGCAGAGGAATTCTTTGTATTAACTTGCGGGGAACATGAAGGTCCAAGAGGGGTTAACAGAATAATAGAAAGGAGTTTAAGAAGCACTACTGAGCCAAAAAACAAAGAACTATATTTAAGAGGTTTAGCAGCCTGTGGCGTAGAGTATCAAGACAACAATGGTGAAATAAGTTTTGAAGGAGTCTCAGAAAAAGAACTAAATTTTTTATCCAAAGTTCCCAGTCTAATAAGACCAAAGTTTAATTTTATAGTTAAGAATATTTTTCCTGAACTTAACCAAGAAGATATCAATTTTCACGCAGTAAAATCAATATGTGAAACACGCTTCTCGCCAACGATTAATTTCAATAGTCTATTTGATTTAGTTAACAATGATTCTGATAAAAGAAAGCTTATTCAAATTAGTTTTGAAAAAATGATGAATGAAATCATCTTTAAAGCTGAATCCGAAGGCCTCAAAAACTCATTTTTCCTGCATATTTCACCAAATTTAGGAAATAAAAATGGTAAAGAAAGAATTAAACTTTCTTCTAAAGATGATATTGGATCAACAGACATACAATTACTTATTAAAGGAGCAGTTAAAGATTCTGGAGTTTTATTTCTTTTAAATAAATTTATTGAGGATAAAACAGGTAAAGCTCCTTTTGGAAGTAATTTTAATTTTAGAAACTCTCCAAATTCTATTACGGGAAAAATTGATTTATGCAAAAGTATGATTCAAACAGAAGACATGCCTTTGATTGTAGGAGTTGGTGACACAATAACATCAAAAAAAAATAATGGTGAAAATAGTTATTTGAGAGGGGGAAGTGACAGATCTTTTTTAGAATTTATACAAATATTAGGGAATGAATTTGGTATTAATAATAAAATAATTTTTGTAGATAGTAGTTCTGGTGAAGTTGAAAGACCCTCTACAAAAAAAACTGGTTTAAGAGGGATCAGTGATCTTTATGACAACTTAAAGTTTGACTTGGTTTTTCAAAATGGTCCCAAAGAATACATAAGTTGGTTTATTGAACTTGCTAATAAGAGATCAAACTTTAAAAAAAGTAGTTGACTTTTGAATTTTCAAATGACAATTTATAAATAATAGATTTTATGAAAGAAAAATTCCCCTCAATATATAAAGAACCTATAGAAACATTGCAAATCAATATAGGTTATAAATGCAATCAGGCTTGTAAGCATTGTCATGTTAATTCAAGTCCTCTAAGGACTGAAAAGATGTCCAATGAAATAATATCTCTCATTCCAAAAATAATTGATAAGTACAAAATCAAGACTTTAGACATAACAGGTGGCGCGCCAGAACTTCACCCAGAATTTAAAAACCTAATAGCTAGTTTGAGCAAAAAACAAGTTGATATTATTGATAGATGCAATTTAACAATTTTCTTTGAAGAAGGTTATGAAGATCTTCCTCAATTTCTTGCAAAGAATAAAGTAATAGTTACTGCTTCGCTACCATGTTATGAAAAAGATAATGTTGAGATTCAAAGGGGTCTTGGGGTTTTTGAAAAAAGTATTAATGCTATAAAAATTCTTAATGATTTAGGCTATGGAAAGAAAGAAACTGGATTGCAATTAAATCTTGTTTACAATCCTGTAAGCCCTATTCTTCCTCCGTCTCAGGAAATATTGGAAAAAGATTATAAAAAAATACTATTCGAAAAATATAATATTGTTTTTAATAACTTATACACAATAACTAATATGCCAATAAATAGATATGAAGAATCTCTAAGAAGAGAAGGGAAACTAAATACTTATTACAAATTACTAAAAGAAAATTTTAATGAAAATAATTTAGAAAATCTTATGTGTAAAAAAACTATAAGCGTAAATTGGTTAGGAGAAATTTATGATTGTGACTTTAACCAACAGATCAATTTCCGAGAGAATAAAGGGCCAAAGACACTTTTTGATCTATTGGATGAATCATTTACTTTTGACTACGGGGTAGCTGTAAAAGAACATTGTTTTGCTTGCACTGCAGGTGCAGGGTCAAGTTGTGGAGGGACTTTAAGTTAAAACCTGCTAAATGCAATTAGGACAAATAGCTCTTACATTTAAAGAGGATTCAATTAGTTTAAAACCATTAACTTTTGCTGCGACTTTGCCTGCCTCTAAAACTTCGTCATTTTCGAATTCTTCTGTTCTTCCGCACCTAATACAAATCAAATGATGATGGTCCGGTGTGTCGTTACTAAGCAATTCATATCTGTGTCCACCCTCACTGAGTTCTAATTCATGAAGCAAACCCATTTGAACTAAAAGCCTTAAAGTTCTATAAATTGTTGCTAGGGAAACTTTGGAGCTTGTTTTAACTAACTTTTCATGAACCTCTTCAGCACTAAGATGCTTTCCAGAGCCAATATTTTCAAATAAATTAAGAACCTTTAGCCTCTGAGGAGTTAACCTCTTTCCATCTCTATGTAAACCATCACCAAGAGGGGATGTAATAACATTGTATTGCGAGGATAATGACAAAATTAATCCATGGCTATTCTCAATAATAACTCTTGATGAGAGTAAAACAACTTATTAATTTAAAATGTTTACTAAAGTTCTTGAAAATATTATGTTAAATGTATCTTTATATATAAATGATGAATGATCAAGAAATCTCTTCTGATAAATTATCATTGAAAGTAAATGCCCT
>MWOX01000133.1 GCA_002026005.1 Prochlorococcus sp. HOT208_60m_808M21 | reverse complement strand
TCTTCTTTAACTTCACTTTCTTCTGGTTCCTCTGGTTTTACTTTTGAATTTGTTGAGTTTTGATCTTCATCTTTACTTAAGAGGAACTTTAATAGTTTTTTGAATAATAAGAAACCTTTTTCAACTCTTTTTGGACCTAAAATTGAAAGCAAAATTACTAATATTATGAATATTTCAGGTGAAGTTAAACCTAATAGTTTCATAAAATTTCATATTCTATTTATATTTTAGTACATGCTAAAAATTTAATCTAATTATTCTCAAAAGTTGGTAAATAGAGATCTCTATTTGATGCAATTAAACCTTCTTCTTTAAAAAAAATCTCTAGGTCTTTTAGATCATTTATATCTACAAATTCACCACAATTATCTAATATATTATTATGGGTGAAGTTCCATAAATCAGCCAAATATTCGTCATCATCTGGAAATGCTACAAATTTCAAATATGTATTATTCAAAGCATATTCACTAGCAAAATCAGAATCTAAACCTTCCCTCTTAGCATCACAAAAAACTTTAGCAAATCTTTTGCCTACAGAAGTTTGAGCACTTGATAAATCTAAATTACCTTGAATAGCATTTACATTTATTGGTGCAATAAAAATAATTATTGGAAGAAAAATAGATACTAATATAAACAAGAAAAAATTTCCTTTTTAGATTTCAACTCAACATAAACTAGCAAAAAAAGTAATCAATTAGGCCTATTTATGTAAAAGCACTTATTATAAACTAAGAAATAAATAGAAAACATAAAATTAGCTCCATATCTGAATTTATAATAAAGAAAGATTAAATAAATTTAAAATTATATGTCTTCAAATATAAGGCTAAAAGGAAGGGGAGTTAACAGGATAATTACGAGTAAGGTAATGCTATCGCCATTAGCAGGAGTTACAGATAACATTTTTAGACGACTTGTGCGTAAATGGGCTCCAAACTCTTTACTTTTTACAGAAATGATAAATGCCACAAGTCTTAAAAAAGGATATGGCACACAAAAAATCAATCAAATAGATTTTGAAGAAGGTCCAATTGGAGTACAAATATTTGATAATAGGCCAAATGCAGTTTCTGAAGCTGCGAAACAAGCTGAGGACTCTGGAGCTTTCTTAATTGATATAAATATGGGATGTCCAGTAAAAAAAATTGCAAAGAAAGGTGGTGGCAGTGCTTTAATTAAAGATCGAAAACTTGCTATAGAATTAGTCAAAAATGTTGTAAAAGCTGTTATGGTTCCAGTAACAGTAAAAACACGACTCGGATGGGATAGTAAAGAAGAAAATATAGAGGATTTCTTATTTAAACTTCAAGATGCGGGAGCAACGATGATCACACTTCATGGAAGAACTAGAAAACAGGGTTTTTCAGGCAAGTCAGATTGGGAAATGATCGGGAGACTTAAAAAGTTGTTGGAAATTCCAGTAATTGCTAATGGAGATATCAAAAATCCAGATGACGCTCTTAATTGTTTAAAAAAAACAAATGCTGATGGTGTAATGATTGGACGAGGAATTCTTGGATCCCCATGGAAAATAGGAGAAATAGATTATGCCCTTAGAGAAAATAAAAATTTTAAAGAACCAAACACAGAAGAAAAACTATATTTAATTATTGAGCATCTTGATGAATTAATAAAAGAAAAAGGAGATCACGGATTGCTAATTGCAAGGAAACATATCTCATGGACATGCAAAGACTTTAAAGGAGCATCAAATTTGAGAAATAACTTGGTTAGAGCTGTTGATAAAAATGAAGTTAAAAATTTAATAATTAAAATGATTAAAACTTTGAATAATGAAAAAAATAGTTTAGCTTAAAACAAATTTATTTTTTAAATGAAAATTATTAGTAAAGAAACAAGTAAAAGAGTTTGTGATCACATGAACAATGATCACATAGATTCAGTGCACAAATATCTTATTCATTATGGGAAGATATCAAGATTTGAGAATGCTTATATGGAAGAAATTAATAATAGTTATATAAAAATAAATTACGATGGCCAATCAGCAATTATCAATTTTAAAAGTGAAATATCTGAAGAAGAAATTCATTCAACTTTAGTATCAATGATTAAAGACATTAAAAAATAAAATAATTTATAAAAAATTCTAATTTTTATTTTCATAGTAATCAGTTATCTTTTTACATTCTTCAAATGAAAGCATGCTTAATCTAGATGTGGCTTTTATTTTTAGAATTGCACAAACAGCTAATAAATCAGCGCTATCTACATTAAGTGCTTCAGAAAGCTCTAGAACCCTAAGACCTTTCATTAGTATTAAAAAATCTTTTCTAAATTATCAAGAACCTTGAAATCAATGAGCTGCATTTTTTCCCAAACCTGCAACGAATGGAAATGTTTGTTCATCACCAAATATATCTTCTACCGAAGAATTAGAAATATTAGTTTTTTTATTATCAGGCTTAATTTCTTCAATTTTATTAGAAATATTATCTTTAATGTTATTTTCAATTTCTTTTGCTAATAAATTATTCGTATTAGAAAATATTGAAAAAACTAATACACATAAAAACAAAACAATTTTTTTCATAAAAAAAATTTATCTATTACTATTGTCATACGTCAATAAAGTTATTTAGAAAAACTAGATAATTTTAAAACAAATCTATATAAATCAAAATAAAAAAATATTCATCTTCCCAACTTATTTCTATTTTTAAATCTAATTAAAAAATAAAGACTTAGTAACAAAAGAATTGCCAAGGAGTACTGATTAAGAAAAACATAAACCATATATACGAGAAATGGGAACAAGCACGCCCTTTTAAAATTTAATTTCTGTTCCTTTGACATATTTTTCCAATTTAAATATTCTTCCCATTGAAAAATCTTCTTCATTTTTCTACTTTTATTTTTACGATTAAACATACCTTTATAAATATAGTCTTGATGATTCTTATGTTAATAAACAAAATTAATCTACAATATCAAAATAAGTTTTTTCATTGAATTAAAATTTTCTAAATAAAAGATGAACTCAAAACCAGTTTGGAAAATAGAAAAAATTGTTTTACCTCAAGATTCAGATCATGCAGGCGTGATGTGGCACGGTAAATATTTTAATTGGCTTGAAGAAAGCCGAATAAATGCACTATCAGAAGTAGGTATAAGTTATTTCGAACTAACTAAAAATGGCTTTGATTTACCATTAATCAATACTTCAATAAAATATAAATCTCCTTTATTTCTTGGTGAAAAAATAATAATCGAGAGCGAATTCAATATTGATAAAAGTCCTAGGATTAATGTAATTTCAAAATTTCTTAACAAGAAAAATGAAATCTTAACTATTGCTGAAGTCAATTTAGTCTTAATAAATAAACTGAATTTTTCTATAATAAGAAAAAGGCCAGATTTCCTATCGGAAGCCTTTATTAGGTTAAACGGTTGAAACTATTATCCTCCAATTGAATGATTTATTTGCTTATTAATTATGAATATATTTCAAGTTATTGATTCTTATCAATATGAAATGGAATCAAGATATCAAGAAAAATCAATGCTTACAAATCTTTTTACAGAGCACAAATTTATAGGATGGTTAGGGTTGTTTATAGTATTTTTCTCTATTTTTGCAATTTTTGTTTTTCAATTTCTTGAGTGGGAAAGTAGTGACAATAATAAAAGTTAAGAAGATTTAATGCTTATAATTCAACTGAATGAATTAAAAAATGGCTATCTACTTAAAAATAACTAACCCTACAGAGGTTGTAAAAAAAAAGACTTCAAAATGGCTTACAGATATCACGCCTGAAAGAATTGATAGAAAACTGGTCGAGGACGAAGTAATAAAAGGCATTATCGAGCAATTAACATTAGAAGGCATAAAGGGAGAAATATCAGCAATTAATGGGTTTGAAGTAAATGAAACTTCAGTTATAACAACAAATAATTTTGTTATTAGAAAAACAAAAACTTTTTAGATCGAAAATAAAAATCTTTAATGAAAAATTTTTTTATTTTAATTATTTTAATTATTTTTTTAATTTTTGTAATTGTAAGAGATTACCAATTAAAAAAGAAAAAGTTTAAATTAAATAATGCTTTAAATTCAAATTATTTTATTCAAACAATTAATAATTTAATAGAAGAGAACAAATACAATTTGTTAGAGGAGAGGAACAGATTAAGGGAAATAGATGCTTACGGTAACGAGGATTATAAAAAATGGATTGGCAATCCACCCCTTGAGGAAAAAGCCATTGAGAAAAATATATTTAATGGATCCAAACGATTTAAAGAGGGTATACCATACTTCTGGGAAAAAGTTATTTTAAAAAAATTTGGCAGTATTGAATTATTTTTCGAAAAGTGGAGATCATATTGTAATGAAAATCCTACTATTGATGATGAGATAATTGGATCTATTAGAAAGCTGGAGACTGAAGATTGGTTTGTATTCATAGCAAGTCAAATAGAGAAATCATGCTTAAACCTAATAGAAAAAAACTACCCAAGTAAAAACAAGGAAAAATACAAAAAAGGTATTAGATTTGAAAATCATTGTATGGAAATTCTCAAACAAAATGGCTGGGAAGTAAAAGAAACCCCTAATACAGGAGATCAAGGGGTTGACTTAATTGCTTCAATAAATGATTTGAGAATATGTATTCAATGCAAAGATCATGAGAAAGCTATTGGGAATAAAGCAGTTCAGGAAATTTCAGCTGGTAAATTATTTTGGAAAGGTACACATGCAATAATAGTCTCAAAATCTGGCTTTACAAAGTCTGCTCATCAACTAGCAAAATCAAATAAAGTGGAACTAATCAATGAATACCAATTAAAAGATTTAGAAAAGTTTATTGTTTAAATAGTATATATCAATTCAGTTAAGCCCTCTTTATAAAGCAAAAGTGTCGTAAAAATTCCTGAGGCCCACATTAAACCTCTAGCTGTTGGGATATTAAATACATATGCACCAATATATAAAAAACGAAAAATAGGATGAATCAATGCTGCAATAATTGCAATATTAGAGTCAGTTAAAGTAAACAAACAAAGAAGACATGCGGGTGCATGTAGAGAAATACTTTCCCAACAATTTTGATGACACCAAACTGCTCTTTTTCCAAAAGAAGGTAATTCATCGAATAAAGCCCTTGGAGCAGACATATTTTCAACAGAATAACCCGCTTTAACTCTCCCTAAAGTTAATGGAATAATTGATAATAAAACAACACCAACTGATAGACAAAGGCTCCAGGCAAAAGCTACTTGCATATGATTTAAATAATATTATTAGCTTAGTAATTGAAGCTCGTTATCGTGATAAATGAAAAATCATTACCATAGATAAAACTTTGCAAAAAATGCTGTAATTTATAAAAAAAACCATTTATGGATATTTCAAAAATAGTTTTAATTTTTGGCATAAGTTTACTAATATATTTTGCTTTTCTTTTTTTAGGATTTTTTCTTAAGAATAAAAATCTAAAGGCACAGAATCTAAAAAAAGAAGAATAGATTATTAATGCCTCGCAAATTTACTATTTTCTCAATATTTTTATATCTTTTTGAATATATTTCATGGAAATAAAATTTGATCCAAATAATAATAAGGGATATTTGAAATTAAATAAGAAAGTTGCTGGTATATGAAAAAATTTTATAAATTTCTTAAAAGTTTTCTATTTATATCACTATGGCTTATTTTATCCTCATTTTTAACCCAATATTGGAATACTTTTCATTGGGAATATATTTACTTAAACTTCAGAATTATATTTGATAAAGAATTTTGGTTTGTTGTAGAAAAAATTCTATTAGGATTTGATATTGGTTACTGGTTAGAAGAAGCACTAAAATTCTTAAGTTATGAAATACCTAAAGAATCATTTAAATATTTACCAATTTATTTCGTATTAAAGTCTATTTGGATAAAGAATTAATTTCTATTTTTAATAGATTTTAATAAATTCCTTGAAATTCTTGAATAAAGTCGGTGAATTTATTTTTCTTAAAACAAATAAAGTTCCTTTATCACCTCTACAGATTCTCAGCTTATTGCTTAAATAAGTTATCTCTAACCACCCTAATTGTTCATTATTTATTTCTTTCATAGCCTTTATATTTTTTCTTCCAAATTTAGGACCAATAACACCAGCATGTGTAAATTTGACCCCAATTTTTTTTTCATTTATGTAATTAAGTCTTATTAAAATGCCAGTACCAATAATTGATTTTATTCCTCTAGGTTTAAGTAAATTAAGACCATTTAAATTTAAGGGATCAAGAATTTGAAGGTTATCAATAAAAGGAGAATATTTTAAAAAGGGACTATTAGAACTACTCCACCTAAGTTCCCAAACACCCTGCAAATCATTTCCATCTTTGGTGTAGGAAAAATTATGATCAATTTCAAGTTGTTCGGCAATAGTACGTATACTCTCTGAATTTGGAGATTTAAGAAGTAAATTTAATAAATCATTTTCGGTTTCCATTTAATAAACGCTGGAGTATATAGCTAAGGATAAATACTTACCTCCATGTGCTATATTCTACCCAGAATATGTTGATTTGATGACAAAGAGCTATTGGCTAAAGAAAATTTCAATTCCAAATGCTGATTTATTTCTGGAATATATAAGAACAGTATTGCCTTGGATTAAATCTGTGGGAGGAGTAATAGTAAAAAGAGATTTAATACAAGAATCAACCTCAAATGAATGGGATGGAGGTCAGCTTGGATTAGTAATTGAATTCGAATCAAAATTTGCTGCTAAAAAAGCATTTTATTCTGAAGTATTTCAAAAATATCTACAGTCCAGAGATTTAATGGAACTAGTTACTATAAGTACTCTTTAAAAAAATCAACTAATATCGACCTCACACAAACAACTTATAAGTATTTATTACTATTAAATTATTTATGTAATATTTATAACTTCACTAGAGATAGCATATTTTGCAAAATTTAATTGTAAAAGTAATCCGTTAATCAAATGAACTATTCAACAGAAAAAGATGATTATTTGATGACAACTCCATATACAAAGAAAATTCAGCAAAAATTTGAAAAGGTTAAATCTTTTTTAGAGCAAAATGGATTTAATCCTTCATCAGAGAGCTTAATGCAAGATATAGTTAGTTCAGAAGAATATATTGCTAAAAATGGCTTATAAAATATCAGAATATATCCAGAGTCCTTAAATAATAAAAACCGCCTATTAGAAAAGGTAATAATATTCCAATAAATAAAAATATGGATTTCTTTGATTCGCCTTCTGATATGGGGTTAATTTCTGGTTCAATTGCAAAACCATTTTGTCTACCACCGCTTTCGGTTGTATAACCTTTTTTATTCATAAGAAAAATAATCTATGCAGATTATCTCATGTAAAAACTAATATAAAAAAATTTTTTACATTTAGAATTAAACTAATTTTAAGATCTAATAATTGATTTCTATTTGAGATTTCAATTTGGCAGCTTTTTTTAAAAGACCTACAACTTCCTTACGGCCAGTAGCAAACTCAGCCTTGTTAAGTAACTCGCTATATTTTTTTGTGATTTCTCTATGGTTCATTTTAGATATTTTCTTCTATAAATTATAAAGTTACTAAAAAAAGTTTTTGTATAAAAGATATCAAAAAAGAGTTTAAGTACCTTTACCTATTTAAACCAACCTTTTTTCTTTGGTTTAATCTCTTCTTTAATAACTTCTTTTTTTCTCCCAAATAATCCCTTTTTTTGGACTGTTAAATTCTCTTCAACAGGTTTAGATTTTCTGTTAAATAAGCCTTTTTTAGGTTCTTTTTTAATTGATTCTTTTTTGTCGGAAATCTTTGTTTTTTTAGGAATTGATTTTGAATTTTTGGGTTTGCTATCTGCAAATAAAGTTTGATATACAAAAAAACCAAAAACAGCAAAGAAGCCTAATGCCTGTACTAGAGCAGTTCCAAGATTATCAAACATTTAGGCCTCAACTTTGTATAGTGATTCTTTTTCTTTCGCTTCTATACATTTTTTATCATCAGACAAGCATTCAATTTCTGCCTTCTTCTCAGTATGAGAACTGCAGCCACCTGCATTTGCATTAGATGTTGAAAACAAAGTTAGTACCCCTAAAATTAAGGCGCATGAGGTGTTAATCGGTTTCATGAGTTTTATTTTTATTATGGAAAAATAATTTCGCAATTGCGAAGATAATCTTCTCTTCTGCTAAAAGTATCCCCTTTTTATATATCTATTTGTAGTAATTAACTAAATCGATAATTAATATTGCTAGTAATGAAAAACCTAAAATGAAAGGTAAATAAGGATATTTATTTAAAATTTTGTTTAGTTGATTTTTCGATGTTTGTTTTTCCTTTTTCTTTTCTCTAGGAGGTAAGCCTAACTCTTCCCTTCTCTTAGCTTCTCCCATAATTTTTAAACTATTTAATACTATTTTATACACTCAGAAAAGATAGTGTTTTGTTCTTGATTTAAATTACTAACGGTTAATTTAATTTAAATTTTGGATATATTAAAAATATATAAAAAAAATTACATGATAGAAGTAGTTTGGTCAGTAAATATAATGATTGCAATTCTTATTATTGGTGTTGCCTGGGTTCTTTATTACATATTTACTTATGATCAAAAATTTACTTCCTAGATAAATGTCAGATAAAGATCTAAGTAATTTTCTAAAAAAAATAGAGCAACTTAATCAAATTGCTGAGCTAATAAAAAATAATCCTAGTAAAAAGTTATCCCTTACAAAATGCAAGAATCATGATGATGTAATTAGATTAACCACTGAATGGGGTTTTGATATTGGTAAAAGGTGGGGAGAATATTAATTGGTTTTATTACCAGCATTATTAAAATTGCCATCAACTTCAAATTAAATTCCTAAGATTAATTAGTATTTCTTGTATTGGAGTTATGAAAGAAATAAGAGAAATAAAGTCAAATATATATAAAATAGCTGCTGTTACAGATAGAGGGCAAAGATTAAATAAATTAATTTCTCCTATGTATGAGGAAAAAGCTAATGAAATGGATAAATTGATTGATGCTCTTAAGGACTTTAGTTTTGAAATGTCAGAAGAATTATTGTCTGGAGAGTGGGAATTGATTTTTTCTAATGTTGAATTATTTCGAAGTTCTCCTTTCTTCCTTGCTATTGAAAAGGCATTAAATGATAAATTTAAAAGTAATCTTTTTTTTAAATTACATCAATTGCAAGTAGGATCCTTTGGCATATCAACTATTGGGAGAATTGCACAAAAGATTGATTTTGAAAAAAAAGAATTTATATCTACTTTTGACACTACAATATTTGGGCTTACAACTATTCCTATCTTAGGTTGGTTCAAACTATTACCTACTTTTGGAGGAAGAGTAATAACCCTAGCAAGTGATTTAGTTTTAAGAAATAATTTACTTGATATGAACTTACAAAAGACAAAAGTTTCCAAAGTTGATGGACTTAATAAGATTCCATTATTTAGTGAATTACTTATGGATAGATGGTATCCAGTTAAAGAGGTATGGAATAAGTTACCTTGGAATAAAGAATCGCCAAATTGCCAGGTTTCAATTGTATATTTAGACGATGAAATGAGAATTATGCAGGATATGTATGGGTCTATTTTTATTTATATAAGGCCTTCAATTTCCTTATTGAATTCAAATTCAATCTCTAATTATTAATTAAAACACTGAATAATACTCCCAGCAGTTAATTTCAAGATAATAATCCAGATCCTTTCAAATAAAATTTAAATAAAAGAATCACTAAAAGGTTTACTATTGTTAAGGCTACTAAACCATTTCTGTTTTTTACATCTAATTTTTTGACTAAATTAGAAAGATAAACTACTGGATTTTCTGGCTCTTTATTATCCAAATTTATTTTTAATATTAATTTGACAAGAAAATATCACAGTTTCATTTGAAGAATCAAAATTGTAAAGATGAATATCCAAAAAGAAATAAATAATTTTTAACCCATAATTCCAGCATTTCTTAAAAACGCTTTACCCATATTGCCAATTACAAAAAATAGAGACAGATTAATTAAAAGGACTATTAATAATGCCAACATTTTATAGTTTGGATTAGTTGAAATGCCATCAAATCCATTATTAAGAAATCTTTTAAAAAGTGATTTGTCAATTTTTAGTTTTTGTTGCTCAGAATCAAGTTTTACTTTTTCTTCTGAAGAATCTTGATTACTTGCTTTCTCTAGAAATTCTGTAAATGCCTTAACATTTTCTTCTTTTTTTTTCCCCTCATTGAGATCTTTATTGTCTTCATTCAAATTGGGGGACGATTCGATTGAATTATTTTCCTCAGGATTTAGTTTTGAATCTTCCAAATTAATAGTAAATGCTAGGAGTATATTACACCATAAAAAAAACCCACTCGATCTATTGAAGAGAGGGTTAGCTAAGGTTAAAGTTCTTAATTTGATAATAATTTATTTTAATTAAATTTGCGGATGTAGCATAATGAAGTTTTAAATTAGATTATATTCAAGGTGATATTTTCGTACATATGTTAGATGCAAATACTAAAAAAGCATGTAAAGATGATCCCTCAATAAGAGATATTAAAATTAGAAATATAGAACATGCTATTGAACAAGCAGAATTGATGATAAAAGAATCAAAAATGAGCCAAGAAGAATTAATCTTTTTAAAAAGAAAAATATCGGACTCAAGACAAGATTTAGAGATACTTTATTTAATGAAAATTCAATGAATATAAATTTGTTAATCTTTAAAAGGATTGAATTTATACAAAGAAAATTAATTTGTATATTTGAAGACTTATAAAGTTTAAAGGGAATGTAATTATTTGTATAAAGGTTCTAGTTATGTCTAAAAATAATCTATATATACCTTTAAAGGTTGTTCCATACATCTTCATTTCAATTACTGCCATAGCAATAACAGCAGCTACATATGTAATTACTTAGTTCCATAAGCTATGCAAAGTTTTTAAATATTAAGTAAATTAAAATATTTGTAATAACTAATTGTATGAATAAATTCAAAATAGCAATTTTTACAATATCAATAATCATATTTTTCGTAATTGGGATTAAAAAATTAATTTATATAAATCAAGATAAAGATATAAAAAATAAAGAAGAATCATTCTTAAATGAATCTATACGTGTTTTAAATGAATGTTTCGATCTAGAAAATAAAAATAAAAGAACTCTTAATAAATCAATTGAATTAATTGAGTATTGCTTAGAGGAATATGGATATAAAAACTGATTTCAAAACTTGAATAATGAATTTCCTTAATACTCCACTAATATGCAAAAAAATTTCCTCATCAATAATCTTGTTATGATCCATAATTTTTTTTTAATAATATTTTCCTAATTTAATTTTTTAAAATGACTAAAGTTAAATGTTCTTATTTAGGAAATTTAAACTGTGAGGCTATTCATCTACAATCTGGAAGTCTTATTAGAACTGATGCACCTTTAGATCACTGCGGTAAAGGTGAAAGTTTTTCCCCAACTGATTTATTAGCAACATCTCTAGGTACCTGCCTGCTAACCATCATGGCAATCAAAGCCAAATCGAAAGGATTTAATTTGAAAGGCATATATTTAAATATTGAAAAAGTAATGACACAAAATAGCGAGAGGAAGATAAAAGAACTAATAATAGATATTTTCATACCAGAGAGCACTTCTAATGAAACTATTGATTTTTTGAAAAAAGCTTCCAAAGAATGTCCAGTTACAAGAAATTTATCTCAAGAAATAGATATTAAAATTAGTTGGCATCATGAATAAATCTCAAAAATAGTAATTACAAAAAAAATAATGAAATACTTTATTGGAATAATCATTCTTTTATTTGGAATATATGTAATGACAGACTTGGCATTAAAGACTAGGTATACAAGGAAAAGACTTTCAAAAGGAAAAAAATAAATCTTATAAATTTTAATATTACAGATTAAGGAAATAGGTTTATTTTTGTACTGAGAATTAAGGCATATTTTAGTTTTATTTTTTTACTATTTTTTGGTCAATCAAACTAATCAAAGGGATCATGAAATTTACATTTATTCCAACAGTGCACCATGTATAAATAATGAGAAAAAATATTTTTATAAATAAATTAGGGGGTAAGGTGAAAAATATTTTGAAAAACCCTCCAATGAATAATACTAATATTCCAATTTGAAAAAGACCTTTAATTGTCCATTTAAGTCCATTTTTTTTAATGTTTATATAAAACCAGAAAAAAACAAAGCTAGATAATAATAAATATATAAAATTTATGATCATCTTTTCAGAGAAAATCTAATAAATTTGCCATTATCAAGGCATGATGATAATTATCACTTTTTTATCTGCTAATTTTTTTTAAAAATGGAAAAGTTATACAAAAAACAATAAAAACAAATTATTTTTTTTACTTTTTATCTTAAAACATTTGGGATTTTAGTAAATCAACTCTTTTTTGATTCACTCCCAAATCACTTTCTCCTACTCTTGATTCTGATCTTATTGATAAGATATTTGATTCAGGTAGAAAGGATACTTCTAAGTCGTCTACATACTTCATCCATTTACTGGTTGCCTCAGCATGAAGATAATCGCCATCAATTTCTACAATCTCAGTTCTTGGAGTGTTTTCGATAAATGTTTTAATCTCTTCAAAAGGTTTCTCAATATTATTAACCTCCCATTCTTCTCGTACACAATGAGCAATCTCTACACAAGGTTTTAGTTCTATATGTGAGGCAAATGATGAAGAAGGGAATAAAAAGCTTGAACAAATTAAAATTGCTAAAAAAAGTATTTGCATTAACAGAAGAATCTAACAGTTCATAATCTAACGAAATAAATTACTAATTTGTAATGACGATCTAATTATTTTGGGAGAAAGCATATTTCTTTTATATTCAGAATTTAATATGTATTTCTAATAATCCAAAAAAAAAGATCCCTCAAAGAGAGATCTTTTTAAAATTGATTTAGATCAAGTGTTTCCTTGTTTCCACTGAAATAAACCAATTCCTCCTACACACTTACTCAATATCACACCTAAATTCAAATTATGTAATGTCTAATAGACCTCTATCTTAACTGTCACATGGCAATATATATAAAAAGTACTCAAACATCAAGGCCGAGTACTTTTAAAGTTATCAGAAAAAAGTGTGTGAGGAGTTTCTGATGTGTTTAATCTACCCCGTAGGGAATTTAAAAGGCTACAGTATAAATTACTAATTATTTAAATCTTTCAGAAAAATTGGGCGTTGATGAAAAAAATAATCAAAAACATAAAAAATTGATGAAAAGCATTTACAAAAAAATCATTTTTATTATTTCAGCAATTGCTCTTTTTTCAGTAATAGTAGGTGTTGTCAAATATTCGCTTACTTATATTGAAAATAATCCCGAGAAATACTTACCTACACAAAAGTAGGTCAAAAATTAAGTATAAATTCACTTCAAAAAATCTATAAAGTGTCTTAAATATGATCTACATTGACAGCTTGAGTCATGAAAATCAAAAACACTTCAGTTCTTAATCAGAATAATATTCATTTAAGTCAATTCAAAAATAAGCATAAATATCAAATACTTGAAAATTACTGGAAGAAAAGAAAGAAAGAATGTGAAAAAAATCTTTCAAAATTTTGCTAACCGATAATTATGAATTTTATTTTTTCATTTTTATTAGCATCTGTGATGTGGGTACAAGTTCCACAGTGGGAAGCTGACTGGTCAAAATGTGCTGTAGATGTTCCCGATTCATCATGTCACTGGTACGTAGCTGCTCCCGATAATACGTTTGGTGAAGGATTTAATTGGGAAAACGCTCCTTGGTTTGATGCTAATGGATTACAGGATGTAGCTAAAATTGAGAAAGAATCTGTAGTAGAAAAACTTCAAAATAACTAAAGTTTCTATTTCATCAATTAACTTTTAAAAGTATTTAAATCTAGTTGCTTAGTGGTTAACTTTTGATTAATTAAAAAATTTTTATGCGTTTTAAAGTAAGTCTCAAAAAAAATGGAAAGGAATTTGATGAAGTTGTTATAGCTAATAATAAAAAAGAGGCTATGGAAGTAGCTTTAAAAAACAATCCAGAAGCTCAAGCATTAAACTCTGATTGGACATTTAAGATTTAATTATTTACGAAGTTTAGGAATCAAAAGAGATGCGACACAAATAACACTAATTGCAGGTCCAGGCGACAAATTAAAGACTATAGAGAGAATAAAGCCCAGAAGTGAGATACATAATCCAAAAAATGAAGACCTCATCATTGCAATTCTTAAACTATGAGCCTTATTAAGCCCTAACAGTGTTGGGGTAGAAAGAAGAGCAATAACAAGAATTACTCCCACTGCTGACATTGAACTAACAATTACTAATGCCGTTGTAAAACTCAAAGCAAGATTTAATAAAGAAACGTTTATACCACTCGCGGATGCACCTTCTGGATCTAATCCAACATAAACAACCTTTTCATATCCAAAAGTCATTAAAAGTATAAATACTAAAAAAGCAATTATTGTTCTAAGTAAATCTCCAAAATTTGCTGTCAATAAATCGCCAAATAATACTGCCTCCAAATCAATCCTTATTCCGAGTAGAGGGATAATAAGGACTCCAAACCCAAGCATTCCAGCAAGAATAGTATTCATAACTGCTTCATAATTTTCACTTTTTCTATTGGTTAAACTTTCCGCAATTACCGAGCCTAAAAGACCACTTATAACACCACCAATTGAAGGGTGAATTCCAAGCGCTAATGCGAGAGCAAGTCCAGGCAACACGCAATGAGAGATTAAATTAACTTGTAATAATCTCTTATGGGTGATTAATACAGTTCCCATCGCTGGGCATAAGATCCCAGAAAATATAGTTATTATTAATGGAACCAACCACCAGTTGCTATTAATAAAAGACATTATTCGAAAGATTCGGTATGATCAAAAATACGAGGCAAAAAAAGATTTTGGAAACAATGGTAACTAAGTCTGACATTACCAAAAGACAAGAACAACTTCTTGAAGAACTTAATAAATGCGAGGATGAATTGAGCGGTCAAGAATTGCATAGGCAGTTGATCACAAAAGGCAAATCTATGGGGTTGACCACTGTTTATAGAAATCTGCAAATCTTGATAAAGCATGGATTAATTCGTTCTAGACATCTCCCAACAGGAGAGGTTCTTTACACTCCCGTAGACAGAGATATTCATCATTTGACCTGCGTTCAATGCGGAGAGACGTCGAAAATGGAAGGTTGTCCTGTTAAAGATATTCATGCCCCTAAAAAAAATCCAAGAAAGTTTCAACTTTTGTTTCATACACTCGAATATTTCGGCCTTTGCCAAAACTGTTATCAAGCTCAAAATTAATAAGGAACATTTTCTAATCACAGAAATTATTTTCCTTTGTAGAGCTTATGTTTATCGCATCTAATTTATCTTTTATTTGATCAGGACTACCAACTGCTAAAACACTTTTATCAAGAACGATTACTTGATCGTAGTTATTTAGAGACTCACCCCAATCATGGCTACTTACTAGCAAAGAAAGTCCCGCATCTGCGAGTTGACGAACAATTTTTAGGAAGTCCTCTTTTGCGGGGGGATCCAATGCCGCACAAGGTTCATCCAGAAGAAATATTTTTGCAGGGGACATAAGAGTTTTTGCTAATAGAGCTCTTTGTTGCTGTCCTCCTGAAAGAGAATCGAGTCTTCTATTAGCTAAATTAGCAATTCCTACTCTTTGCATTGTCGCTTCTAATTCACAACATTTATTAATCCAAGAATTAGGATATTCTAGAAGAGCCTTGATTTGAAAGGGGTTATTACTTCTTGATTTTGAATACTTTATTTGACCAAGAGATACCAATTTTTCAACTGTAATGGGAAACTTCCAATTCATAGAACTTCTTTGAGGCATAAGTGCCACTAGAGCTCTAGATCTATATAAATTTTCACCGTCTATTTTTATTTCGCCTTTATCTGGAGTATTTTGTCCTTGCAATATCCTCAAAAGAGTGGATTTACCGGCACCATTTGGACCTACTAGCGCTGTTAGAGTTCCAGGTTTAATCTCAACCGATACCTTATTTAAAGCTGGCTTACTTTTTTCTGTGTATGCAAATGTTAAATTTTCAGCGACTAAAGTAGCCATTAATTAATCTTCATGAAAAAAGTCACTTTACAAGCTTACCAATAATACAAGCTGCGTATTATTTTCATAACATTTGATACCTTTTCTTGTCAGGTGCAATGAAAATGATTATCATTTTTAAGTATTTAATAATTATTTATGTCAATTTTTAAAAGATTTTTATCAAATAAAACATGTTCAAGTAAGTCAATTATTAAAAATTCCGTAATCGCTGGAACGATTATATTTTCTGGTTTTGGGCAGGATGTAATGGCTAAAGGGAAGTCATACGTAGCAGTAGAACCACTAGTTTGTGATTTAGTTAAATCAATTGCGTTGCCATCTGACGAAGTTACATGCTTAGTAGATAGAAAACAGGATGTTCATGACTTAAAGATCAATCCAAGACAAGCTCAATTACTAAATAGCGCAGACAAAGTATTCACTCTTGGCAAAGAAATGACTCCAAGTATGAGAAATTGGGAAAGTAAAAAAAATACTGTTGTTGTAGGTGTTAGTGCAATAGACGTAGATGATCATTCTGATCATGAAGGTCACGATGACCACTCAGACAATGACGGACATGACGATCATGCCGAACATTCAGCTAAGGTAGATGATCATTCTGATCATGGAGGTCATGATGATCATTCAGACCATGGTGGACATGATGATCATGCTGAGGGTGCTTTCGAATGGGCAGGTAAATTCCAGCTTTCTAAGGGTTCATACAAATGGTCATTTGAAAAAGTCGATGGCGAATATGCAGATCCTGCAATGAAGATGGTGATTCTCAAATCTAATGACATAGAAGGGTCTGAAGATTTAGCCAAAGAATTATTAGGATCTAAAGACTCAATAAGCAGAAAAAATGATGGAACTTTGATAGCAAGTAATAAAGCTTTTGTTCTTAACTTCGATCAAAGAAAAGAAAGTACTGTTTTTAACGTGGATATCAAAGAAGATGGTGAATATATATTTTTTACTGAACACATGCCTTTTGAGTTTGAAGCAACTCAACACTTTTTTAAAGACGTTTCAAATAGTGATGTAGAACCAATAGCACAAGTTCCAGACGAAGGAGAGGGGCATCATCATCATGACCATGGAGGTCTAGATCCACATGTATGGCATGATCCACATAACATCATAAAAATGGGAGATCTTATAAGCAAAAGTTTAAAGAAAGATATTTCAGTTTTTAATAGAGGTGACAGAAAACTAATTAATGAAAGATTCGAAAAAGCTGATTCTCTCTTAGAAGGCTTAGATAGTTGGATCGTCGAACAAGTAAGCTCTATTCCTGAGGAAAACAGAGTAATTGTCTCTAAACACAAAGCAATGGAATACTACGGGGATGCATTTGGTTTTGAAACCATTAGTTTACTTGACTTTCTTGGAGACTCCTCAAGCTTAAGGCCAGACAACATAAGTTCTACTTTAAAAATGTTAGATGAAGAGAAAGTTCAGGCAATATTTCCTGAACAAATTCCAGCATCTAAGTTATTAAGGAACTTAAGTAGACAAAGTTCAGTTCCTTTAGCTTCTAATCAAATATTCGTTGATGGATTGATGATGGATGGTAATACGGTTTCAGTAGCCGTACACAACACTTGTACAATTGTTGATTCATTAGGTGGAAGCTGTGATAAAGAATCTGGCTCCAATCTTGAGTCTGAATGGTACAAACTTTCAGATTAAATTTTTCTAATAAAAACGGTTTTCATTTCTTATGATTACTATTATTAAACTATTGTTTATTTGGTAAAAATCATTAAATGAGCATCAAAGATAAAGTTCCAGTTACTATTCTCACTGGATTTCTAGGTTCAGGGAAAACTACTTTACTTAATAGAATACTAAGTGAAGAGCACGGGAAAAGAATAGCCGTAATTGAGAATGAATACGGTGATGTAGGGATAGATCAAGGGCTCGTAATAAATGCCGATGAAGAAGTGTTTGAGATGTCAAACGGGTGCATTTGTTGTACTGTTCGCGGTGATTTAATAAGAGTCCTTGGCAACCTTATGAAAAGAAGAGATAAGTTTGACTATATTTTAGTAGAAACGACCGGATTAGCAGATCCTGGGCCAGTCGCACAGACATTTTTCATGGATGAAGAAATTAGTTCTGAATTTACTCTTGATGGAATTGTAACTTTAGTTGATGCTGCTCATATTGATCAGCAGCTAGGAAGAAGTGATGAAAGTTCAGAACAAGTTGCGTTTGCAGATGTTCTTGTCCTTAATAAAACTGATTTAGTCTCTGATGATGCACTAGATACTCTTGAATCGAGATTGAGAGATATGAACCGAATGACTCGAATCATTAGAGCCGAGAATGCCCAAGTACCAATCGAAACAGTCCTAAATCTAAGTGCATTTGATCTCGATCAAATCCTTAAACGCAGACCAACATTTCTTGAACCAGAATATCCTTTTGAATGGACAGGTGTTTACGACCTTGCTGCAGGTAAATATGAATTAATGCTAGAAGAAGGTCCCGATCCAGAAATGTCATTAGTAGCTTTCGCTAATCAAGGTGAGAGTGAAGAAGAACTTAAAGATGGTGCTGAATCCTGCGTAAGACTTTATGCAGAAAAAGCTAAAAGCATAGAACCTGGGAATATCATTCCATTTGGAGAACATATAAACCTTAAATTGGAGGATAAAGGAAATAAATCATTCATATTAGATATCGAAAAAGGATCAAAGATAGGTTTATATACACAGCACACTGCTGAAGAATTCAATATGAAAATCATTAAAAGTGAAGACAATAATTCAAAAGAGATCCCATTTAATATTGAAAGATTCTGGCAAGCCGAGCACGAGCACGATGATGAAGTAACGTCCATTGCAATTGAACGATTTGGAGATGTTGATCCAGAAAAACTTAATACTTGGTTGGGCAGACTTCTTTCTGAAAAAGGGGTGGATATATTTAGAACTAAAGGTTTCATTAGCTACTCAGGCAACCCACAGAGAATAGTTTTCCAAGGGGTACATATGTTATTTACAGCGCAACCTGATAAGGAATGGGGTGACGAACCTCGTAGAAACCAACTTGTTTTTATAGGTAGAAATTTGGACGAGAAAGAGATGAAAGAAGGTTTTGAAAAATGCCTGATATAGAATCATTTAGCCCAAGAGGCATGTTCCACGAGGGATGGACAGCTGAAGTTAATGATTATGCCATAGTTTGTGGTTGGGCTACTAAAGGAAAGTTATTCATTGTTGGGGATGTAGCAGGAGGTATTTTTGCCTTTGAAGGAGATACTGGGAAAATTATTTGGAAAAAAGAAAATACACACTCTGCTGGTCTATTAGCAATGTCCATTCATCCAGAAGGAGAGATTTTCGCAACTTCCGGTCAAGATGGAAATATTCAAATATATAATTGTCACGAAGGTAAAGTAATTAAAACTCTCGATCTTGGCAAGGCTTGGGTAGAGCATCTTAAGTGGTCAAATGATGGCTTATTTCTTGCAGCAGCTTCTTCAAAAAAAGTATATGTTTTTAATGAAATTGGTGAAGAAAAATGGGTATCAGATGATCATCCAAGCACAGTGAGTGCAATAAAATGGTCAAATAATAATGAGCTAGCTACAGCCTGCTACGGGAGAGTAACATTCTTTGACATAGTAAATAATAAAACGAATCAAAAGCTCGAGTGGCAAGGATCATTAGTCTCAATGGAATTAAGTCCTGATGGTGATATAGTCGCTTGCGGGAGTCAAGACAATTCAGTTCATTTTTGGAGAAGATCAACCGGAATGGATGCTGAAATGACAGGATACCCAGGAAAACCTAGTCACCTTTCTTTTGACGATAGTGGAAAATTACTGGCAACTAGTGGCAGTGAAAGAATTACAGTGTGGAGCTTTATAGGTGACGGTCCCGAAGGAACTATGCCGGGAGAGCTATGGCACCATACCGAACCTATTTCTAGCCTAGCCTTTTCAAATAAAGGCATGCTTGTAGCTTCCGGATCTAGAGATGGTTCTGTTGTCGCAAGTTTTCTAAAAAAAGACGGTAATGGTGACCCAGTTGGGGCTGCATTCGCAGGCGATTTAGTGGGTGCACTTTCGTGGAGACCTGATGATTGTGCACTAGCTGCAGTTAACGCAAAAGGTGTAGTAAATGTTTGGAAATTTAAAGTTCGTACTAATTCTTTTTGAAGGAATTTAAGCAGGAAAATAAAATAATTCAAACTACCAATAGTTAGCTTTTAAATGTCTTTCCATACAGATGACTTCACAGTCATTATCTATACCTTTTGGGTGAATATCGCAATATGAGAGACATTGAAAATATTCGTCTATAGGATTAGATTGATCAGCTTTACTAACTTCTTTCGAATGATTCATAAAAGAGTTCCTCAATTATTTAAAATCAAGATAGTCGAATTAAATATCAAAAGAAATAAGCAAAACTTACTAAAAATATCTCAAAAAAATTAAAGCGATTGATTACCACTTTCGGACATTTTTAATAAAAAAGCAATGCGTATAAAAACGGATTGTCTTTAGGAAAATATTCCCCTAATTTTATATTGTTGAGTTCTAGGAGGTCTTTCAAAATGATCGATAGCCTGCCTGAAATTTCGGAATAAAACGAACTAATTTAATTAACTGCTCCAATTATTTTTTATTAATGTCTAAGCTTCCTTCTTCTGCATCGTTTAGGTGCCCTTTAAGAAACAAGCTTAATTCTAGAGTTTTTGCCCCAGTTAAAGACAATTAGTTAATTTTGGTGAGCATTAGCTTAAAAGAAGTTAGCAACAAGGATCGATGATTTAGGTACGTTATTAACTTCAGTAAAAAATATAAGTAAGAGATAAAAGAGGGCTTAAATTAGCCCTCTTTTTTTTAATAAGATGACTTTCTTCTAGTTTTATAGATAATGATTAAAAGAATAAAATAAAATGGCTAAATATTATTGCCCATATTGCAATCCTAAATATCAATTTCAAAAACAATCCTCAAAAGGTAATTTGATTTGTGGCTTGTGTGGAGAGGATCTTGTAAAAAAACCATTTATTAAGTTGAACCAGATAATCGCTTTAGTTGCTGCTTCATCATTACTTTTACCGTTGATATATACTTTTATTTTTTTAATTAAAAATCAATTAAATCCTCCTAATAAAAATTATCAAGCAAATAGTACTTTAATGATCATTATCAAAGAAACAATTTCATAAAACAATTTTAAAAATCTCGAGTGGTCAACCTCTACATAGTGATTTATTTAAACAAGAATTTTTACTCTCAATATTTATTTGATCATCAATATTTTTTAATTTGTTTTTATTACTTATTACTTTAACTTTTTGCCCACAATGTTCTTTACAACCTCCATTAAATAAATTATGTGCATATAAATTGGAACTATTCGTAATTAATAAAAGAAAAATTATTTTATAAATTTGCATAAAATAAGACTTCATTTTTATTATGATTTTATCGGAATTAGTAAATAAATAATATCAGTTAATTCCAAGGAGTGTTTATAAGTCCCCAGATATCAAAGAAGAAAAATAAAACTGCAATAACAACAAGATCCCATGCTCTTTCCCTAAAAGCCCAAGGAGCAATAAAAACTTCCCCAAGTCCATGGAGTGCCGCCCCAATAGGTAAATGATCAAGAACAAGCAAACTGTGAGAGAGAATAAAAAGAAAGCTTGCGAAATATCTAAAAAAAACAAATTGCCAATTACTAGAATTCATACTTTTTTAGATTTTTAAAAAATATACTTCAATGATCAAAATAAAGAAATAGATCGAGTTAGGAGATGTTTTTTTTTGTAGCCATAAATACGAATAAAGATTTGAAGCTAAAGTAAAAGTTATTAAACCATGAAATATATGTTTTCAAGCTATCGTCCAAAAAATAGTTTTGATGAATACTTTAAAGATAACGTCAACTCTGCAAGAGAAATATTAATTCCACTTCTGTCCTCTTTAGATAATATGGGTCTTGAAGAGTTAAACAGGAATCATTCTGCAGCAAAAAAATTATTATTAAGACATGGTGCCACTTTCAGATTAAACGATACTGGTTTAAAAGGTACTGAGAGAATATTACCTTTTGATCCACTGCCAAGAATAATAAGTAAAGATGATTGGGTAACATTAGAAAAAGGCCTAAAACAAAGGCTTGAGGCAATTGATTTATTCCTAGACGATATTTATAATTCTCAAAATATAATTAATGATGGAATAATTCCAAGAGAGTTAATCGAGAGTTCAGAAGGTTGGAGACCTCAAATGATAGGTTTCAAACCTCCATTAAATAAATGGTGTCAAATTTCGGGACTTGATTTAATAAGGGACAGAAAAGGAGATTGGCATGTTTTAGAAGATAATTTAAGGTGTCCTTCTGGGGTTGCTTATTTTTTAGAAAATAGATTAGTTATGAAAAATATTTTCCCTAATCTTTTTTCTGGAAGAATAGTAAAACCAATTGATGAATATCCATCATATCTTTTAAAAACTCTTCAAGAACTTGCTGTTTGGACAGACACTCCCAAAATAGTTCTACTAACTCCTGGAATTTTTAATAGTGCATATTTTGAACATAGTTATTTAGCGCAAGAAATGGGCATCCAATTAGTACAGGGTCATGACTTAATTTGTAATGATAATTATGTATATTTAAAAACTACCTCCGGTTTAAAGAGGGTAGATGTCATTTACAGACGAATTGATGATGATTTTTTAGATCCTCTTAATTTTAGAAAAGATTCCTGCCTTGGTGTTAGCGGATTACTTGATGTTTTCAAGGCAGGTCATGTTGCTTTAGCAAATGCACCTGGGACTGGAATAGCAGATGACAAAATGATTTATTCTTTTGTTCCAAAAATGATTAAATATTATCTTGATGAAGAAATTATTATTAAAAATGTAGAAACATATATTTGTCATTACGAAAAGGATCGGGAATACGTTCTAGAAAATTTACCAAAACTTGTTGTTAAGTCTGTCGCTGAAGCTGGTGGATATGGAATGTTAATTGGGCCTCACTCAACAAGCAGTGAAATAGAGGAATTTGCTAATAAAATTAGAAAAAATCCTAGAAATTTCGTAGCACAACCAACATTAGAATTATCTACTGTACCATCGTTATGTGATGGAGAACTATATCCATGCCATGTTGATTTAAGACCATATATCTTGAGAGGAAAAGATTCATGGGTTAGTCCAGGTGGGCTTACGAGGGTAGCATTAAAAAAAGGATCATTAGTTGTAAACTCTTCTCAAGGTGGAGGATGCAAAGATACATGGGTTGTAGGTAAATAATATGCTTTTAAGTCGTGTAGCAGAATCTCTTTATTGGATCAATCGTTATTTAGAACGAGCAGAAAATATATCTCGTTTTGTGGAAGTAAGTGAAGCAATGTCATTAGATTGTCCACCAGGAAGTGCAGAACCTTGGCTCCCGTTAATTGATGCTTCAAGCGACAGAGAATCTTTTGATAAAAGATTCCCAGAAAAAAAGCCTGATGACGTTATAAATTTTTTAATAAGAGATCGTTTAAATCCAAACAGCATAATTTCTTGTATTCAATTAGCTAGAGAAAACGCACGACAAATAAGAGACGTGTTGACAACAGAAATGTGGGAGCAAATTAATATTTTATATTGGAATATGCAAGAAGGAGAAGCAATATGGAATAAGCCAAGACAAGAACAATTAAGTGAAATAAGGAGAGCATGTCAGCTTTTTTATGGAATTACAGATGCGACTTTAAGCAAAGACCTTGCTTGGAGATTTAGCATTCTTGGAAGATTAGTTGAGAGAGCTGATAAAACATCGAGAATTTTAGATGTTAAATATTATTTACTTCTCCCCAGCCTAGATGAACTTGGAGGTGTTCTTGATGAGTTGCAATGGATCGCTCTTTTACGTTCTGCTGGAGCTTATCAAATGTTTAGGAAAGCAGAGCAAAATTCTATTAAGCCTGAATCAGTTGCGAGATTCCTTTTACTGGATCCAATTTTCCCGAGATCAATAAGATACTGTCTTGATGGGATAAGCAATACTCTTAAGATGATAGATACCTCTCCTCCTCCTGAAAATCCTTCCGAATTAGAATGCATGAGAGGCTTGCTCAAAGCAAAGTGGAGTTATATCAGAATTGAAGATATAATTAATGATGGTTTACATGAGGCAATCGATTCATTGCAAATTGATTTGAATAAATTAAATGATCTCATTCAAGAAAAATACTTTATCAATTAATAAGTTTTTTAATGAGAATTAAATACCTTCACAAACTTGAATATAAATATGAAGAGCCTGTTCAATTAGGCGAGCATAGATTGTGTATAAAGCCAAGGTCAAATGGATTCCAAAAGCTGAAGAATTTTGAATTAAAAATAACCCCAGAACCAGAAATTATTTATCCATTACTTGCTGCAAGTGGCGAAGAGATTAATCGAATTAGATTCAATGGAGCAACAGATAATTTAATTATTGAATCAATAAGCGAAGTTGAGACCATTAAACATCCAAATATTATTGATGGGGTAAAAAATAGAGATCTAACATTACCTTTTTGCAGAAGTATCATAAACAGAGATTTACAAGGGGCATTAGAGGGATGGATGCCAAATGGACAGCACGATCCCTCTGCAGTTGAACTTGCCCAAGAAGCATTAGCAGGAAGTTTTAATAACGCATTATCGTTTACTTACCAACTTATAGAGATTATTCAAGATCGGGTTAAATATACAAAAAGACATACAGGTCCTGCATGGCCAGCGAGCAGAACACTTAAAGAACGTATAGGTTCATGCAGAGATTTAGCAATGCTAATGGTTGAAGCTTGCAGGTCTATAGGTATCCCAAGTAGGTTTGTAAGTGGTTATCACTTTGAAGATCCGTTACCCTCTGAGTTGGATTTACACGCTTGGGCTGAATTATATATTCCAGGTGCTGGTTGGAGAGGTTTTGATCCAAGCGGAAAAGGATTAATAGATGATAGATATTTAACATTGGTATCCTCTTCAAAATCTAATTTAACCTCTGTAATTACAGGAAACTTTATAGGAAAAAATAATCTAGAAAATACTTTATCCTGGGAAATCAAACCTCTTGAAATTAAATAAAAACTAAATTTTCAATCTTATAAAATAACAAAAAATTTAAATAATAATATGTTTCTTTTTTAGTGTTAATTGATACGTTCTTAGATATATATATCTGTTTTCATTTGTTTAATCTTTAAAGAAAATTGAACTCAAGTTTAGAAATTCCATTTATCAAATCAAATAAATCAAAAATGTTTGAATTGATAAGTTATGAAAAATTTCGTGATACAAAAGATGTCAGATTTTTTGATATTAGTGTTAATGAATCAAATTATAGAGATCTAGTTATTCACAGTGGTCCTGCGGTTAGTCCTCCAAATGATGAAGATTTTAATAATTGGCAATTTTACATACATCACAATCAAGAAGATAATCTATTAGCTATCTCTGGGGGTAGAACATTTTTTCTTGTCAATTTTGGTTGGGATTATCCTTTTTATAAAGTTAGATTAGAATCTTGCGGATATATTTTAAGGATACCTAGAGGAACTTTTCATAGATCGGTATCTGACGAAAACGGTTCCGTCGTTTTAAATCAAGCTATTAGAGATGAAGGCGGTACAGTTGAATCTGAATTCAAAGTTACCAATAGCAAAGATAACAAAAAACTTCTAGATTGTATAACTAATTTAGAGCCTAGATTTAAAATTTATAGTGTTAAATAATCTTAAAAAGGGATTCTAAATTTATTCAACGATTTAAAAAATTATCTATTTGATATAAAATAAAATTAATCAAATTTTCAAAATGAAATTTTTTAGGTTTTTAAAATATTTTTTATGCATAACTTTTTCTTTCTTAGTGTTATCCTCTCCAGTTTTTGCTGGGGCTAATGTTGCTGTTAAAGGAGAAGGAGATGAAGTACCAAGTTATGTAAGATCTAATATTACAGGATATAATTTCCATGGAGAGGATCTTCATTTGTCTTCTATAGCTGGAGCAGTGGCAAGAGACGCAGATTTTAGTGATGTTGATTTACATGGAACTACGCTAACCCTATCGGATTTAAAAGGTTCTAATTTAAATGGAATTGACCTGACCGATACTCTTTCTGATCGAGTTAATTTCCAAAAAACAGATCTTAGAAATGCTGTTTTAATAAATATGATCGCATCAGGCAGCAGTTTTGCAGGAGCTCAAATAGAAGGAGCAGATTTTTCTTACGCTATTCTTGACAGCGAAGACCAAAGAAATCTTTGTGAAATTGCAGATGGAATAAATCCAACAACAGGCGTTTCAACTAGAGAAAGTCTTGAGTGTAGTTAGCATTAAAATTATAAGTAAACTTTCTTACCATTATTAAATTTATAAATCCTTTGTTCTTCGTCTTGAAATATCATCTCACCATTTAATTTGGATTTCTTAAATTTTGAAAGTCTTGCTCTGTGTATATTGGATTTTTTATTGATATTTTCTTCGTTATCATAAACCCCAATATAAATATTTATATTAGGATTTGAAAAGGTTTTTTCTTCCTCTCTTAAAAAAATTCTGTCAATATTTGTTTGCGTGCTCTGCAGTTTATTTTTAAATTTATCTAATTTTAGATTCTTTGTTTTTTTAGAATTAATTTTTTTGAAGCCCAAAAAAATAACTCCTAAAATTAGAAAAACTAAAAATATTTTCATTACTTAATTTTTATTTTAATATCTATGCCTAAGTCACTTTTAGTAGTTAATATTTCTTTTTTTATGATTCCGTAGGTAAAAATTTCAGATAGAGTTTTTAAAGATTTAAAAACTAAAAAAACAGTAAATAAAAAGAAAAGAATAATGTTTTCTACAAGTAGATTTTTATTTTTTTTATCTAAATTACTCATATAATTCTTAAATCAATTATCTTTAGTAACTATTTGCATATGGACCGAAAAATTCACTGGCGTCTCTTCCCATTACTTTAGCAAGATTTAAACTTTTATCTATATCCCATTTTGATGCCATTCCATAAAGAATACCCGCAGCAAAAGAATCGCCACATCCATAAGAATCAACCTTTAATTTTTTATTTTTTAGAGCCTTATATCTTCCTCCAGGGAATAGTATGCCTCCCTTCTCTCCCTCGGTTTTAATAGTGTATTTAGGTTTTAAAGATAAATCAGAAAAAGAAAAAACTTCCCCAGGATCAAGATTACTGCCTATTAATCCATCTAAAAGAACATTTGATTTATTGATTGTATTTATTCCTACCCTTGGTGTTGTACACAGTATGGAAGCTGATCTTGCCATTTTAAAAATCTCTGAATCAGACGCAGTAATAAAAATTCCGTCCATTTTTTTTAAAATGTTCCATTCTAACTTGTCTTTATGAGTTGGAGCTAACCTTTCTCCAATAACTGTAATTGCTCTTTCACCTCGAGAGTCAATTAAACTAAATCCTCTTCTAGTTGGTTTATCACGCCAAGCTACATGCAACTTTATTCTCATATTTGAAAGAATCTTGAAACACTTATCACCATAATCATCATTACCTAATGACGTAAAAAAATGAATTTGATTTAAAGTTAAATCAGAAAGTATTTTCGCGATAATAGATCCACCACCAGCTGGATACTCAAGGGACTTTTCAGAATGAGAAATGACTCCGGGTTTTGGTAATTGATCAACCTTTAAAAAATTTATCCACTCAACATGACCAACAACAGCAAAATTTAAATTTCCTTTTTTAAATTTATAGTCTTCGACTTTATTATTCTTTTCAACAACCATAAGCTTTTAAATACTATTATTAAAAGAAATATTTTTGACAAGTGAATTCATTAAACATTTTAAAAGATAATAAACAGATATTATCTTATCTTTACCTTTTTCTATCAATTTTGGGAGCTGTCCTACCAATGTTGGCAAATTTCGAATTTGCTAGGGAATATGGAAACAGCTTTGATATAAATAACTTCATTTCTTTAGCGAATGCAAACCCTGCAGCTCAGTCAATTTCTAGAGACTTATTAGTAGGTGCAAGCGCTATTTTTATATGGATAGTAAATGAATCAAAAAAATTAAAAATTAAAAATATGTGGGTTGTATACATTGGAACTTTTCTTATAGCCTTCGCATTCTCTGCACCTTTTTTCTTATTTCTAAGAGAGAGAAGAATTATTGAGCTAGAAAAGATTAATTAAAATAATCTCTTAAATAGAATTGTAAATGCAAAAAAGCAACAACAAGAAATTGAAAGCCAGATTATTGAAGCATAACCAAATAGATCTAATATGCGTCCTGAAATAAATGGTCCAAAAAAATAACCCATAGCGAAACATTGTGATAATAGTGCAAGTGCAAAACCTTTTTTATTTGAAGGAGCTATTCTGAAAACGACATCGGTTGATGTTGGAAGAAATGAAGCAGTCCCTAAAGTTACTAAAATCAATGCCAAAGAAATTAAATAAAACGCTGGGATATTTAAATAACTAGAAATAAATAATAAAAATGAAGCGAAAGAGAAATTTATTAAACTAAATTTCAAGCCAAATAATCTTTCTTTCTTAGATATCCAAGAACCTACAGGCCATTGTAAAAACAACAATAAAATTAACTGAATAGAAATGATAAGACTAATAATTTCTTTGCTTAATGCATTACGATAAACCCCACCTTTAACAAGATCTAGAGGCAAAGTTACTTGAATCAAAGCTAAAGAGGTAGTTATCAATAAAATAGATAAAATTATTATTGTTGAATTCTTATTCCATTTCAATTGTCCCTGATTAATTGGATCTACTAATTTTTTTTGGAAATTTTCTAAGTTTCTTTTTATAGAAGAACCATTTCTAGATATTAAATATGTGATTACTAACATGCAAAATATATCATTAATAAAAATTGATTTAGAATACAAAAAATTCGTCATATACCCCCCTAATAATACTCCTAGAAATATTCCTAAAGCTTCCGAACTTCTAACAAGGGCATAAGCTTTACGTGTTTCGATAGGATGACAAAAATAGGGCACCCCAAATTCGGCAGCAGGCCAATATATTCCTGCAGCAGCCCCAACAAGTGATTGTCCAATTATGTACAAAAAAGTATCTCTTGAAAAAATAAGGCATAAGCTAGCGGCAATACTTAGTATTGAAGAAGTAATTATCGGAAATTGTATTTTTCCCGTTTTATTAAGATAATTTCCTGTAAAGAGTCTTGTTACGGTTCCAATTATTGCTGAAATGGTAAATCCCAGGCCAATATCTGTCGCCGATAATCCTAGGTTATTAAAAATAAGTGATGTTAAATAAATAACACCTCCTGCTCCAAATGCGGCGAAAAATCTTATCTTGGTTATTAACCTCAAATGATAAGGAAATTGAATCCACCAATTTTTGCTATTTTGGAAACTATTTGGACTAATCACTAGTGAAATACATTTTTATAATTTTTTTTAGTTTTTATGGTTTATTTTTTAATAATGGTTTAAGGGCTGCTGAAAAAATAAATATTAAATTTGAAGAGATGGAAATCCCTCTTACTATAGAACAATTATCAAAATTAGAAAAATACAAAGATGATTCAACAGAATTAATAGATTGGTTAAAAAATAATGGATTTAAAAGAGTTTTTGAATTATCAAAATTTTTAGAATTTCCAGTTTTCAAAGAAGAGGGATTAAATAGAGAAATATTAAGAAGTTGGACAGGGCGTAAAATTCTTACAGAATTAAGCAAAAGCATTAAAGTTCCAAATGACAATAATGGAACAGAAATTTATAACACTATAGAAAATTTATTAGATCAAAAAAAAGAAGTTTCAACTTTAGAAATCATAAAGGCATTACCATCAGAAGAAATTTCACTTGATATCGATAATTTAATTTTAATAATTTCATCTTGGAAAAATGAATTATCAATGCAACAAGAACTTTTATACAAATTAAATAAACTTGAAAGAACGAACCAAAATTACTTCAAAAATACTGAAAAAAAATCAACTCAAGATCTAATAAAAATTGATAAAAAAATTTATGCTCCTCACCGAGTAAAACCTTTTGAAATTGAAATATGGAAAAGCAATAAAACAAATGACGATAAAGAACTGATAATTTTTATGCCAGGACTTGGAGGCGAAATTAATAATTTTAGATGGATAGGAAACGAATTAGCTATAAGAGGTTGGCCAATATTATTCATAGATCATAGAGGAAGTAATTTGAAGTCATTTATAGAAGTTCTCGAAGGTAAAGAAACAATACCAGGAAGTGCAGATTTTTTCTTATATAGAATTAAAGATTTAGATACTGTACTAAAAGCTCATAAAAATGGAGAATTTGGTTTACCTAATGATTCTTATATTTTAATGGGGCATTCTCTTGGTGCTTTAATAGCACTTTTGTATGAAGGCAATAAACCTACTGATCAACTAGAGGAAAAATGTGATTCGGCATTAATAGACTTTGCAGTAACAAATTTATCTAAATTACTTCAATGTCAGTTGAGCGAAATACCATTCCCTAAAAAAAATAACTCTAATGAGGCCAATGCGATTATAGGTTTTAATGCATTTGGCAGTTTAATATGGCCAAAAGAAAATAGTACAGGCATTAAAACACCAACTCTTCTAATAGGTGGTACGTATGACCTTATTACACCATTAATGAATGAACAATTTAGAGTTTTTTCTGCTTTAAATAATCCATCAAATAGATTTCTAATTATTGAAGGGGCAAGTCATTTCTCTCCAATAAGAATTAATAAAAGCTATGAAGAAAATAACAATGTCTTCAAAATAAGTGAAACTTTTATTGGTTCAGAGCCAATATTAGTACAAGATTTATCTACGAAATTTATAGTTGAATTTTTAAAAAATATTAAAGACCAAAAGATCCCTTCAATAATTAAAAATCAAAGAGATTTGGGACTTGATTTCCATCTTTTAGATCTTGAAACAATAAAAGAAATTTCCGAAAATTAGTATTCTATTCGTGGATCTAAATATGCGATTAAAATATCCACGAAGAGATTTAAAGAGACTATCAGCATAGAGGTAAAAATTACAATTCCTTGAACCAAGGTATAGTCTCTTTGAGAAATAGCTTCATGTAATCTTAAAGCTATGCCTGGCCATGAAAAAGTCACCTCGAACAATAAAGCACCTCCTGCTAATGAGGCCATAGTCAAGCCAGAAATAGTAACAATTGGCAATAGTGCATTAGGCAGTGCATGATTTAAAAATATTTTTTTCCTTGATATTCCTCTACATATAGCAGCATTTACATAATCACTTTTTAATGTCTTATCCAAATTTACTCTTAATGAGCGACTGAATATACCACTTAATAAAAAGCCAAGGGTAATCGAAGGAAGTGCGAGATGATAAAGACTATCTTTTAAAGCAATAATATTATTTGAAAGAATACTATCTAAAACAAGAAAACCTGTAATTTGAGGTTGTTGCTGAAATATTGGAAATCTGCCTCCAATAGGGGAAATATTAAAGAATACAGAAAATAATAATTGCGCTAACATTGCACCCCAAAAAGGTGGGATCGCATATGTAGCAATTCCTAATATTCTCGCAATATAATCAGTCTTTTTACCTCTATTTCTTAAGCCAATTAATCCCAATGGGAATCCTATTATTGTGGCACTTAATATTGAAAAGAATCCAAGCTCAAGACTTGCAGGCAATGACTTAATAATAATATTTAGGACTGGCTCCTGGGTACTAAGAGATTGGCCAAAATCTAAGTACAATATATTTTTAATATATGAAAAATATTGACTTATCAAAGGTTCATTTAGCCCCAATTTATTTCTTAGAAATTCCCTAGAAACTTCATCTGCACCAGATCCCAGTATGGCATCGACAGGATCGCCAGGGGCAACTCTCAATAAAATAAATACTAATGAAGAAATTATCCATAACATTATTGGTATTAATGAAATTTTTAATAAGGAATAATTTAGTAGTTTATTTAAATTTCTACTCATTAATTAACTCAAGATCACTCAATGAAATTATTCCTGCACCATTAAAAATTGGTTTTGATATTTTATTTTGTGACCATGCTTTTTGAGAGGATATCCAAATAGGGATATAAGGTATTGAACGTGCTGCTATTTTTTCAATTTCAACAAGTTTTTCTAATCTTTTAATTCCACTTATTTTTTCACTCTCAAGAAATAAACTTTCCACTTTATTAGATCCCCAAAAACTACCGCTGTAAACTGATTCTCCTTTTTTACATATACCATCAACTATTTCATTGCAACTTAAAAGAGGAGTGAGATAGGCTTCTGGATCTGAATAAGCTCCAGTCCAATCGAGAATAACTGCTGTATAAATTCCTAAACTTAGATTCTTATAAATTGTTGTTGATTCAACCCCATTGAGTTCAATCTCAATACAATCTTTCAAGGAATTTTTAATTTCTTCCTGCCATGTCAGAGCAATGAGCTTGTCAGCTGGTACATTGGATCTATAAGTAAGAGGTATTTTAAGAATATTTCCATTACAATAATTTTCTTTTTCTAATAACGTTCTCGCTTCTAAATAATTATATTTAGGCCACAGTGCTTGATTATCTTTTTTTAATATCGGAGGGATAATTGATCTAGATGGCTTCCTTAATCCATAACTTACTTTCTCACTAATTAATTTTCTATTAAGACTTTTTGCCAAAGCCAGTCTTAAATTAAGATTACTTAAAGGATAAGAACTAGTTTTAAGGCTTATAAAACTTAATTCAGTGAAAGGGCTATTACCTTCATTAAACTTTTTATTTTTGCTTAAATTATTAAGACTTTTTCTCTGACTATCATCAATTGAATTTGATAAGAGCACGTCAATTTGTTTACTTTTTAAAGCCCCAAAAAGAGAAGATGAATTTGAATATCCCACAAAATTAATGCCCTTATTTAAGGGATTTTCACCCCAATAATTCAAATATGGAGAAATTGATTGGACTTCATTAGAAAAGCTGGTCAGCACATACTTACCAGTACCAACGAATTTTTCATTTAGAAACTTATCAGAATATTGTTTGTAAAATGTGGGAGATATTGGAGTTAAATTTACTGATGTGAGTAAACCATTTAAAGAACTTGATGGTTTATTCAAATTTATTATGAATGAATACTCACTTTGCGTTTCTATTGATTTAATCTTATTTCCTAAAATATAGTTCATAGTTCCAATTCTTTTGAATCTATCAAAGGTAAACTTCATAGCATTTGAGTTAAATGAAGTTCCATCGTGAAAAAAAACATTCTTTCTTAAATTGATAGTTATTTGAAGTCTATCCTTTGAAATAACTGGCATCCCCGAGGCCAATTGAGGGACTAATTCTCCATCAGAATTTAATTCATATAATGTGTCTCCAAGAGAACTGATTAATTGAATTGCTTTAAGAGTATTTGCTCTAGCTGGATCTAAAGATTCAATTTTTCCAGAACTTGCTACTATGATTTTTTTAGATATTCTTTTTGAGCCGCAAGAATTCTGCAAAAAAGAAATTAAAATAATAAATATTGATAAAACAACTTTTTTTTTCATATTTTATAAATACTTAGTTTTTCTGAAGAGTTATTTGAGCAGAAAATTTGTAAGGTTATTTGATTTATTTCTAAAGCAAATGTTTTTTTAGAATTACAGGCAAAAGGCCACTCTCTCACCCAACAAATTTCTTTACTTATATTTAGACCAATTACTTGAAAAGTCTTATTGCTATTTTTAATTTTTACACAAGCACCTTTATAAAGGTTTTCAGAAGAAATTAAATTATTATTTTCACTGTCTAATAGTTTTGAATGAATCATTAAGGTTCTAAAACCAAAAACTTACTTTCTTTGGTTTACCAAGCTATAAAGAAATTTGCAAACTATTTTTTTAAATACAACTTAATTGACTTGCAATAATTTTGACTTCATTTAGCGAATTTATTCCATCTTTCGATCTCTCAAAATCTCCATTATTCACCTCATGAGTAATAACGACAATTTCTGCTTTGTCCTCACTTGCATCAAGTTGAACAATTGATTCGATTGATACATTATTCTTTCCAAAAATATCTCCAATCTTTCCTATGACACCTGGACTATCAAGACAAATAATTCTAAGGTAATTTTTTTTGTTTATTTGTGAAGATTCTATGACATGACAGGTTCTCCAGAAATCAAAAGATAACAATGGATCGACTGAATTATTATTTTTTACTGAGGCGGCATGCAGATTTAATATATCTGATACTACAGATGCAGCAGTTGGGCCACTCCCTGCACCTGGACCATACAACATTATCTCTCCTAGAGGTTCAGCCTCTATCAATAAGGCATTGTTAACTCCCTTAACTGTTGCCAATGGATGAGATTTTGGAATCAAAGAAGGGCCTACCCAAATATTCAAAGCAAGTGAATCATTACTATTTTTTTGTCCCCTTTCGGAGAGTGCTAAAAGTTTTATTTCAAATCCTAATTTATTGGCATATTCGATATCCTTGAGATTAATTTTACTAATACCCTCAGAATTTATATCCTCTCTTTTGATTTTCCCTCCAAATGCGAGTTCACTAAGGATTGAAATCTTATCAGCAGCATCATGCCCCTCAACATCTGCAGTTGGATCAAATTCTGCGTAACCAAGGCTTTGGGCCAATTTTAAAGTCTCCTTATAATCAGCTTTTTCATTCGCCATCTTTGAAAGAATAAAATTTGTTGTGCCATTTATTATCCCAACCATTTTTTTTATGCTGTTACTTTTTAATGATCTTTTTAAGGGTTCAATTATTGGAATCCCACCGCAAACAGCAGCTTCTGACAAGATATACACTCCTTCTTTAGATGCAATATTGTATATTTCTTCTCCATATCTTGCAATAACAGCTTTATTTGCAGTAACAACAGATTTACCTAATTTTAATGATTGCAGAATAATATCTTTTGCCAAATCAACTCCACCCATTACTTCAACAATTACATCTATAGAGGGGTCATTAATTAATTTAAATGGATCATCAGTTAATAAATTATTGTCTAGCTCAATATCCCTTTTTTTATTAAGATCTTTAACTGCTATTTTCGCGATTTCTATTTCTTTTAAGATAGGATGTGAATCAACTTCAGAACTTAATATTTTATAAATCCCTGAACCTACAGTTCCAAAACCTACAATCCCAATTTTGCATTTTCTCATTTTTTATTTCTTTTAACTTTGAGTTTAATTTTATATTATTAGGCCTACAAAAATTCATTTGCTTGAGACTGCATTTTCAATAAAATGTTTAAAAAACCATTTGAACGTGAAGGGGTTAAGCTTGCTTTCAAACCAGTATCTTCTATAAATTTCTTATCTATTTCAACAACTTGATTTGGTGTTAATTCATTTAATCCACTTATTAAAAAGGCCAACAAACCCTTTGTTATGAGAGCATCAGAATATCCTTCCCAAAATAATTTACCGGCTTTAATAGTTGCCTTAACAAAAACTTCTGAAACGCATCCCTTAACTTTATTTTCTTCTACAAGAATTTCACTATCAGGCTCCTTCAATTTTTTGCCTAACCACAAAATGTATTCATATTTTCTTTTTGGATCTTCTGATTTCTTCAACTTTTCTACTAATTTTGATAAATTATTGTATTTTTCCTGATTTTCCATTTTTTAAAGCTATAAATTAATCAAATTAATAGTCTTCTATTATACAAATATTTCTTTTTCTGTGATAAAGCCAGATAAAGGAATATCCCACTCAGCTCTAGTTAATGGAATCGTACTTACGCAATTAGAAGTTAATACTCCAATGCATGGAACATTTGCCCAATCATTATCTCTCCTTAATTTATCAAAATAACCGCCTCCATAACCTAATCTTGTTAAATTTTTATCAACCGAAAGACATGGTACAAATATTATGCTTATCTGCAAATGACTCAATGGAGAAGAGTTGTTAGGACTTAGTATTCCCTCAGAATCTTTGGTAAGAGGTTTTTCGTCCCATGGATAAAATAACAAGTCTTTTTTATCTTTACATCTAGGTAAAGCTAAAGTGAATTTTTTCTTAAGACTTCTTATATCAACTTCATTTTTTAGAGGCCAATATATGCCTATATAACCAATATTTTTATGTCCCTTAACAAATGAATCAATATATAATCTTACATTCTTTTCTGCATTTTCTCTTTGATTAAGAGAAGTCCCATCTCTTAGTTTTCTAAAAGTATCCCTCTCCAATTTCTTATTATCAAAGATCGTCATATTAAATTTTCAGTTAAAGCCATCCTCATTTAGTTTTGTGAGTGCTATAGCCAATGCATCTGCTGAATCATCAGGTTTTGGAGGTTTGTCAAGATCTAAGTTATACATAACAGCATCAAGAATATCTTTTTTAGATGCCTTTCCAGATCCAGCAATTGTTAATTTTATCTGAGCAGGAGAATACTCACTAACATGAATTTTTTTTGAGGCCAATACCATCATAATTACGCCTCTGGCCTGCACCACACTAATGGTAGTGCTCGACCTGTAAAAGAAAAATTTTTCTACTGCCGCTGCAGTTGGGTTCCAATGATTTATTAATTCATTAAGATCTTGGAATATCTCATAAAGTCTATCTTCTTCTTTTTTATCTTTACCTGTCTCAATAACGCCACAATCTAATAATATCTTTCTTTCATTTTCTATCTCAATTATTCCATAACCAACTCTAGCTAATCCAGGGTCAATACCAATTATTCTCACTGTTACTAGGCTTCAGCAGATAATTGAAATTTTGATAGATTTTCTTTTTCATCTAAATCAAATACTTTACAAAAAGCCTGAATAACTTTTTCGCCTGAATCAACTTGTTCTAAGGGATCTTTTCTAAGTCTATGCCTTAAAGAACAAGATATAACCCTTGCTATGTCATCTTCTTGCACTTCAGTTCTTCCCTCAAATGCTGCAATTGCCCTTGCTGATCGATTGGTAACAATATCTCCACGTAAACCATCTACATCTAGTTCTCCACAAATTGCAGAAATATTCAATCTTAAATCATCATCCATTTGAACAGAATTTAATATTTCTTGTGCTTTAATAACTTTTTGTTGAAGTTCATCCTGTTGTTTCTCAACACTCAATGAAAATTCATCAGGATTATCATCAAAAGAAGTTCTTTGATCAACAACTTGAACTCTTAATTCAGCATCTCTAACTGTCTTAACTTCAACACTCATTCCAAACCTGTCCAATAGTTGAGGCCTTAATTCACCTTCTTCTGGATTTCCTGAACCAATAAGGACAAATCTTGCAGGGTGTCGAACTGATACTCCCTCCCTTTCAACTGTATTCCATCCTGAAGCAGCCGAATCTAAAAGTACATCAACTAAATGATCATCAAGTAAATTCACTTCATCAACGTATAGTAAACCCCTATTAGCTTTTGCTAAAAGACCTGGTTCGAATGCCTTAACACCTTCGCTCAAAGCCTTCTCTATATCAATGGTTCCACAAAGCCTGTCTTCAGTGGCTCCTAAGGGCAAGTCAACCATAGGTACTTGTTTTTGAATACTTTCTAGATTTTCTCCTTGAGTAATTTTTTCCAAAACTTCTTTACTTTGCAAATCAGGATCGACTAGTGAACTATTATATGGATCATCTTTAACAACATCGATTGCAGGCAATAAATCAGCTAAGGCTCTGATTGTAGTAGACTTTCCAGTCCCTCTATCACCCATTATCATCACTCCTCCAATTCTTGGATCAATAACATTTAACAAGAGAGCTAATTTCATTTCTTCTTGACCAATTACTGCAGTAAAAGGAAAAACTCTTCTTTTCTTTGTTGTAGGCACAGTTTTAGTTTTCTTAAATATTCAAATAATCAATAGATGCTACTTCAGAAAATGTTTTTAGTAAATATCCCTTTAAATTAAAGCTATAAAGAAATGAAAACCTAACATAATTAATTTATGTAGCTAGTCTTTTTTTGAATTGTTCAAAAACCAGTTTATTTGATGGACAATTCCTCTTAAAACATTTATTTCGTGCATTGATGTATTTGCCCTCAAAATAAAATTCTTAAATTTACTGATTTTTGCCTTAGAAGTATGTTTTAAAAGATATCCAACCTTCAAAAGTAATTCTTCCATCTCCAAAAACGAATCATAAATTTGTTTTGATGATGCAAGATTAAAAACTTTTAGTTCTTGATCAAAGTTTCTTTTTGATGACTTATTTAACTCATACAAAGCTATTGAAACGGCGTGAGAGAGATTTAATGAAGGATTATTCTGAGAAGTTGGGATATTAAAAGTTTTATTTGCCAGAAGCAATTCACTGTTAGTTAAACCCCTATCTTCTCTTCCAAATATAATTGCTAAATTATTTATCTTTTTAAAGGATAAAGTCCAATCAAATATATCTTCAGAAGATCCAAAAAATGAATTTTTATTTACATCAATCCTTCCACAAGAAGCTAGAACTAAATCACAGTCAAAAATGGCTTTTTTAAGATCATCAAAAATCTTACAATTTTCAAGAAATTTATGACCTTTTAGAGCCATTTTTTTTGCTTCTAAAGAAAATATATCGCATTTCGGAGAAACAATTCTTAATTCATCAACTTCAAAGTTGGAACATAATCTAGCAACACTCCCTACATTTAAAGGGCCATTTGGTTCAACTAATATTACCTTTAAATTAGAAAAATTTTTCCCCAAAATCATTCAAGGCTATGAAGATATTTTAATAAATTGGACATATTTACAGGATCAATTTCAAAACTTGGCATAGGAGGAGTCAGGCCTCCAGTAACTTGTTTTATTATCTCTTTATCACTCAAACGTTGAGTTATTGAGTGTAAGTCTGGGCCCACTAATCCTCTTGCTGTAATTCCATGACATCCAACACAATTTATCTTAAAAAGAGCATCTCCTTCCTCAGTAGAGCCGTTAAGCCCAAGAGTTTCAATAATATATTTATTATTTTCACGATGATTTACGAAAAATATTGAAAAACAAATCAATAAAACTCCAAATACAACAAAAACAATTTTCAAGAATTCTCTCTTAAAGTCTCTTTCTGCTGCAGTTGATGAAGATGTTGACACAAAAAATAGTCTCTATGTAACAATTGTGAGTAAGAAATTCAAAAAAGTCAAAAAAATGATCGAGCCTCTTCTATGTGGAATTGTTTTAGGGCTAGTTCCAATAACTCTTCTTGGATTATTCGTAAGTGCATGGAATCAATACAGAAGAGGTTCAGGGATGCTGGACATTGATTAAAAAAGTTAATCTTGACTGCCCATAATTTCTTATATCTATAGTTTCCCACAAAGTACTTTTTTTAATAAAAAGGTTTGGAGAATGTTCACAAATAACTGTTGAATCTTTTTTTAAAAGATTACATTTAAATAATTGATTTAAAACTAATTCATGGAAATCCGCATCGTATGGAGGATCTAAATAAACAAAATCAAATTTTAATTTGTTTAAATCCATATTTCTGGATGATAAGTTCTTCTCATAATTAGGTTTTGTCCATTTCAAAACGTCTTTACAAATAACTTCGATATCATTTCTCCTATTCTCTATATTCTCCAATGAGAGTAAATTTTCTAAGCAAATTTTAGAGTTGATTTTGTTTTTTTCAATTGCAATTATTTTGCTTGCTCCGTGATTATAGGCTTCACAAGATATGGCCCCTGTTCCACTAAATAAATCTAACCAGTTACTATTTTCAACTCTTTTGTTCAAAATATTAAATAAGGCCTCTCTCACTCTCAAAGTTGTAGGCCTGGTATAAGAATTATTTGGACTTTGGAGTTTTTTACCACCTATTAATCTTAAGTTAGTCTTCATCCCTAAGCATCTGTTATTGAATATTACTCAGCCATCTTCTTAAAAGTTTTTCACCGGTTTTTCCAGATTTTTCAGGATGAAATTGACAGGCTAATAAATTATCATTCTCAATCATTGCAGTTAATTTCTCAGAGCCATAATCAACCTGAGCTGCAATGATATTTAAGTCATCTGGGATTGCATGATAGGAATGTACAAAATAGACCCAATTATTTAATTCTTCAAGCTTTAGTAATGTATTTGGTTTTGTAGGTAAAAGTTGGCACCAACCCATGTGTGGGATTCTTTGGTTAACAATATTGGGTATTTTTTGTATTTTTCCTTTTAAAATTCCCAGCCCTTGAACTTTTCCTTCATCACTAGATTCAAAAAGGAGTTGTAGACCTAAACATATCCCAAAAAATGATTTCCCACTTTTAATCCAACATTTCAAATCAGTTATCAAATCTGTATTTATGAGATTCTTCATCGCTGGATCAAATGCTCCAACTCCAGGAAGTATTATCGCCTTACAAAGCTTGGAATCATTAAAATTTTTAATTAATATAATTTCTTCTCCAAGACTTTCTAGAGATTTTGTTACAGAATGGATATTACCCATTCCATAGTCTATAAGTCCAATTTTATGCAAAGCTTTTAAATTTACAAATGCTTAGTTAAAGTGCTCGAAAGAGTTGCTTTTGGCACAGCACCAACTACGGTATCAACCTTTTGACCTCCTTTAAAGATCATTAACGTAGGAATACTTCTAATTCCATATTGGCTGGCTACATTTGGATTCTCATCTGTGTTTAATTTAAAAACTTTAATTTTCCCTTCAAAGTCTTTTGAGATTTCTTCTACAACAGGTGCAACCATCCTACATGGACCGCACCATGGTGCCCAAAAATCAACCAATACTGGTAGATCACTTTGCAGTACATCCTTGTCAAATGAAGAATCAGTTACGGCTGGAGCTGATGACATAATTTAAGTATTCCTTTTTGAAAATTTAGCAGGCAATTCTTTTAAGTGATGATTTCATTACAGATTAAATAATATAAGTAACAAAATACCTAAAAAAGCCCGATTAATCGGGCGATTTAGTGTGTGAGGAGTATGGGGTTTCCCCCATCATTTAATAATAACTCCTAATTAGAAAATTTTTCAAATTAATACTAAATTCACTAAGGATTTATAATTTTGCTCTAGGTGAACTACTTACCCATCCCAAGCTGCTGAGCTTTTTGATAAACCTTACCTTCTGTTAGCAGCGATGGTGCGATAACTATTTCAACTTCTTGCATTTCTTTAATATTTTTTGCTCCAAGAGTACTCATTGAGGTTCTAATGGCTCCTATTAAGTTATGTGTCCCATCATCAAGTAAGGCAGGGCCTTTAATTATTCTTTCTAAGGATCCTGTAGAACCAACTTCAATTCTTGTGCCCCTTGGCAATACTGGACTTGGAGTAGCCATACCCCAGTGAAATCCTTTACCTGGCGCGTTTGAGGATTTAGCTATTGGGGATCCAATCATTACAGCATCTGCTCCACATGCTAAACATTTACAGATATCTCCGCCAGTAACAATTCCTCCATCACCAATAATAGGAATATAGCGACCACTTTCTTTTAAGTAATCATTTCTTGCCGCACTACAATCAGCAATTGCAGTTGCTTGAGGGATTCCAATTCCCAATACTCCTCTTGATGTACATGCCGCTCCCGGTCCTATCCCAACCATCAATCCTGCAACTCCAGCATTCATGAGAAGTTTTGCAACTTCGTAAGTAACACAATTACCCGCTACAACTGGGACATTCATAGATTGACAAAGATCTTTAATATTTAAGGTTTCCTTACCTTCCATACCTAGATGTTCAGTAGAAACAACTGTTCCTTGAAGAAAAAATAAATCTATTTTAGAATTATTAAGTGTTTCTTTAAACTTAATGGCAGCTTGAGGAGTCCCACTAAAAGCTGCTATACCTCCTCTTTCTTTCACCTCATTTATTCTTTCTACAATCAATCTCTCCTTGACCGGTTCACTGTATATTTTCTGCATTAATGGAACAAAATCATTCTTTCCGACTGATGCTATTTGGTTCAATATTTCATCAGGGTTTTCATATCGTGTTTGTATGCCCTCCATATTAATTACCCCTAGGGAACCTAATTTTGTGAGCTCTACAGCCGTATTGACATCGACGACACTATCCATGGCACTAGCTACGATCGGAACTTCTCTTTTGAAATCACCTATTGACCAAGAAGGATCAGTCAAATCGTAATCAAGTGTTCTTTTACCAGGGACTAAAGCTATTTCATCGATGCCATAAGCCCGTCTGACTTTTTTATTTAAACCAAGTTCAATATTCACGGTAGATTTCTTTTATTCTGATTAAATTAACAACTAAAGGGGTAATAAGCCAAGGTTTATTCGAAAACAACAGGTTTTATTTTGATTTGTGTGTAAATGTGAGTATTTGGGAATTAAATAAATCTTTTTTTTTATTCATTATGACAATCAGCGATTATTATTAAATAAAGGATTTCTGTATGTCTGATATTTTAGATCCCGATAACTCAGGATTAAGCGAAGATAAGGACCGAATTATTCAAACTGACCTAAGAAATGAGATGTCTCGTTCATACCTCGAGTATGCAATGAGCGTTATAGTTGGTCGTGCTCTGCCAGATGCAAGAGATGGATTAAAACCTGTTCACAGAAGAATTCTTTATGCAATGTATGAACTTGGTTTGACGAGCGGTAGACCATACAGAAAATGTGCAAGAGTTGTAGGAGAAGTACTAGGTAAATACCACCCTCATGGAGATACTGCTGTTTATGATGCTTTGGTAAGGATGGCCCAAGATTTCTCTATGAGGATGCCACTCATAGATGGCCATGGAAACTTTGGTTCTGTTGATAACGACCCTCCAGCAGCAATGAGATATACAGAATCTCGTTTGCAGTCTCTTACGGATGAAAGTTTATTAGAGGATATTGAATCTGAAACTGTAGATTTCGCCGATAATTTTGACGGTTCTCAGCAAGAGCCAACAGTTCTACCCGCTAGGATCCCTCAACTACTTCTAAATGGATCATCTGGAATAGCAGTGGGAATGGCAACTAATATCCCACCTCATAACTTAGGGGAATTAATTAATGGTCTTAAATCAATAATCAAAACCCCCTCGATTAAAGATAGCGAACTTTTTGAAATAATTAAGGGTCCTGATTTCCCCACAGGTGGTCAAATCTTAGGCAGAGAAGGTATTAGAGAAACATTCAAAACAGGAAGGGGGTCAATAACCATGAGAGGGGTAGCAAATATTGAGCAAATTAAATCCATTGGTAGAGCAGAGAAAGATGCAGTAATAATTACAGAGCTTCCATTTCAAACCAATAAAGCAGCATTGATAGAAAGAATTGCTGATTTGGTTAATGAAAAAAAATTAGAAGGTATTTCTGATATTAGAGATGAAAGTGATCGAGATGGGATGAGGATTGTTATTGAACTAAAAAGAGATGCCTACCCACAAGTAGTTTTAAATAATTTATTTAAGTTAACACCTCTACAAAATAACTTTAGTGCAAATATCCTTGCTTTAGTAAAAGGAGAGCCCACAACACTTTCACTTAGGAAAATGTTAGACGTTTTTCTAGATTTTAGGGTTGAGACAATAAGGAGAAGAACAACATTTTTATTAAAAAAGGCAGAAGAAAGAGATCATATTGTAAAAGGTCTTTTATTGGCCTTAGATGCTATGGATGAGATTATAAATCTAATAAGATCAGCGAAAGATTCAATATCAGCTAGAGAAAAATTACAAAACGACCATAAATTATCTTCCATACAGGCAGATGCAATCCTACAAATGCAACTAAGAAGATTAACAGCACTAGAAGCAGATAAAATCAAAGGAGAACATAATGAGTTGACCCGAAAAATCAATCTTTATCAGCAAATATTAAATAGTAAAGAAAGAATTTTTGAAATTATTCTTGAAGAACTTAATAAAATCAATGAAAGATTCTCTTCTCCTAGGAAAACAGAAATACTAGATTTAGGCGGCGGGTTAGATGATATTGATCTCATTGCTAATGACAGATCCGTAGTTCTATTAACTGAAGCAGGTTATTTAAAAAGAATGCCTGTTAATGATTTTGAATCTACCAGTCGTGGTTCAAGGGGTAAAGCTGGTACAAAAACCAAAGAAGATGATGACGTAAAATTATTTATAAGCTGTAACGATCATGATACTCTTGTGCTTTTCAGTGATAGAGGAGTAGCTTATGCTCTCCCAGCATATAGGGTTCCTATGAGTAGCAGAACGGCAAAAGGTACTCCATCAGTTCAACTTCTTCCAATTCCAAGAGAAGAAAAGATTACTTCACTAGTTGCTGTGGATTCTTTTGTTGACGATCGTTATTTATTAATGCTAACCAAAGCTGGATTTATAAAAAGAACTGCACTTTCTGCTTTCTCAAAAATTCGCTCAAATGGACTAATAGCAATAAATCTTGAGGATGGAGATGCCCTAACTTGGGTCAGATTATCAAAAGAAGGTGATAGTGTTTTAATTGGATCTAAAACAGGAATGGCGATTCATTTCAGACTAGATATTAATGAATTAAGACCACTTGGTAGAACAGCAAGAGGGGTTAAATCAATGAACTTGAGAAAAGGAGACAATCTTGTTTCTATGGATGTTTTAACATCTAATTTGGTTGATCAATTGGCTAAAATCGAGGATTTCACAGAAGATATTGATGATAATGTTGAGGAAAACTCTTCCGATGGTCCATGGGTATTAATAGCCAGTGCATTTGGACTAGGGAAGAGAGTGCCTGTAGCTCAGTTTAGATTACAAAAAAGAGCAGGCATGGGTTTGAGAGCAATAAAATTTAGAATTAAAGATGATCAGCTAGTTTGTTTGAAGGTCCTTGGCGAGGGAGAAGAATTACTACTTGTGACCGAAAGAGGCGTAATAGTAAGAACAAACGCAGATAAAATCTCTCAGCAATCCAGGGCAGCTACAGGAGTAAAATTACAAAGATTAGATGACGGTGATCATTTATCTGAAGTGGTGTTGGTACCGCGTGAACAAATAGAGGGAAAAGACCAACCTAGCTCAGTTGAACAAAATTAAAAGCCTTATGGTTAGCTAAATAATATGGAAATACTTGATATTTTAATTTTAGGTTCAGGTCCTGCAGCATTATGCCTAGCTTCAGAATTGGCCAATCAGGATCTAAATATTAAGGGAATATCAACAAAATCTCCAAATGAAAAATGGGAGAATACATATGGTATCTGGGCATCTGAATTAGAGGAATTAGGGTTAGAGTCCTTGTTATCTCATAGATGGTGTCAAACAGTTAGTTTTTTTGGAGATGGGGAAAATAAAAAAGGGGATACTCCGACAAAACACAACTACGATTATGGTTTAATAAATCAAGAAGCCTTTCAAAATGAGCTTTTAAAAAAATGTAAAGGGATTGAATGGTTGAATGAAACAGCAAAAGACATTAAAGAAAAAAATAAACTATCTGAGGTAATTTGTTTTTCTGGTCTTAAAATAAAGGCAAGATTAGTTATTGACGCAAGTGGTCATAAAAGTAATTTTGTAAAAAGACCAGTTCAAAATGAAATCGCTCAACAAGCTGCTTACGGAATTGTAGGTAAATTTACATCACCACCTGTTAATAAAGAACAATTTGTTCTAATGGATTTTCGTCCAAATCATTTAAACAATGAAGAGAAGTTATCATCCCCTTCCTTTCTTTATGCAATGGATCTTGGCAATGAGACTTTTTTTGTTGAAGAAACTTCATTAGCTAGTTATCCTGCATTATCCCAAGAAAATCTTAAAAAAAGACTTTATAAAAGACTTAATAGTAAGGGTATTGAGGTAAGTGAAATTTTTCATGAAGAGAATTGCCTTTTCCCTATGAATTTACCCCTCCCATTTAAAAAACAATTTGTACTTGGTTTCGGAGGAGCTGCAAGTATGGTTCATCCTGCATCAGGATACATGGTTGGATCCTTATTAAGAAGGGCTCCACTCCTTGCACAAAAATTAGCAATCTTTTTAAAAGAACCTCAACTAAGTTCACTTGAGTTGGCTTCGAAAGGTTGGGAAATCCTATGGCCTTACGAGTTAACACAAAGGCATAAACTTTACCAATATGGTCTAAGAAGGTTGATGAGTTTTGACGAAAGTAGATTAAGAAGCTTTTTCTCAAATTTCTTTAGATTATCAACCAATGAATGGGTAGGTTTTCTTACTAATACACTTCCACTTCCAAAACTAATTTACGTTATGAGTAAGATGTTTATAAATTCACCTCTAAAAGTAAAACTAGGAATGCTTAATTTAAATTAGTATTTTTTTTTTGCCAATCTTCAATATTTATATTTTGGAAGACTTTATCCTCTTCCTCAACATCTTCAAGAAATTTTAAATTAATATTAGAATGATTTTTAATCATTTCAACCAATTTCCAGAACCTAAATAAGTGTCTTTCTATTCTCTCTTTTGCGAGTTCAGTTGTAGTTCCAGCTCTTAAAATAAAACTCCAATCAGAAGACTCAGAAAGAAGTAGTTCTCTTGCAGCTTGCTTGAAGAGTCTTAGAGATAAATCATTATTAAAATTTCCCAAGCATAAATCTACAAATGTTGAGCCTGCCTTTGTGATTTCTGGAACAATCCATGCATTTGCATCATTAATCCAGTAATTATGGTAACCACCTTGCCCCCAGCTTGATGGCGATGGATCACAAATCTGAAGATTTGGTTTTTGCACTAAGAATTCTTTTAAATTTGTAAGCTTAATTGAATATTTGCTAGAGTTCTTTAGTATATTTTCAATAAAAAAAGGTCCTTCATACCACCAATGACCAAATAACTCTGCATCAAATGGAGCTACCAATAAAGGCTTAAAGGAAGAGGATAAAGTCAATTTTTCTAGTTGTTTGGATCTCGCTAGAAGATAGGTATCAGCATGTTCTGCCACCTTTTTTTTGGCTTCATTTTCAAGGTAAAACTCTTTCTCCCCTAAAGAAATGTTTTCATCTGTAATCTTATGAAACTTTAAACCCAAAGGTCTTTTTGATGAAATACCCTTCTTTTGGAGCTTTGAGAGAGGTAATTCCCACCCCAAATCTTTATGAAATTCCCTGTAGACTTTGTCTCCCGGGAACCCATCCTTAGCGGACCAAACGGGCAAGGTTGACTCACTATCTCTCCCGAAAAATGCCACTCCTTTTTTCGAGCATATTGGAGCATATACACCATACCTAGGCCTTGGTGTGGAGTTTAAAATCCCGTGTCCGTCTAAGATTGTATATCTAATTCCAGAATTGAATAGTATTTCATCTAAACCCTCATAATATGCGCATTCAGGTAACCATATACCTAAAGGCTTTGTTTCAAAAATATTTTCATGGCTCCTAATGGCTGTATTGATTTGTCCTTTTACAGTTTCAGGATTCTCCCTTAAAATTGGCAGATATCCGTGAGTAGCAGCACAAGTAAGAATATCCAAATTTCCAGAGTTATTTAAAACCCTGAACTTCTCAATTAAATTACCAGAACAATTTTGCCAGTATAAGTATTTATCATTAAGATTGTTCATTAAAAATGCAGAGGCATTTTTTTCTTCTAGTGGCAGTTCCTTTAGGAAATCATTCCTTGTTTTAATCCAGCTTGGGAAAGTTTCTTTAATTTGTTTATTATTTAGAAGTGATAATAATGTTGGAGACAAACTAATAGTAAGTTTTGTATTCTCAGGATTTTCATTTTTGGAAGATTCTATTGATTGAAGTAGTGGTATATAACATTCCAAAATCGCCTGAAACAACCAATCCTCTTCTAAGGAGTTTTTTTCATTTTTCCTTACATAAGGTAGATGAGCATGTAAAACTATCGCTAACTGGCCTAAAACATTATTTTTAGAGTATTGCCCATTCATACTTTTTAAATTTGTGCCTATAGTTCTAAAAAAAATCGAAATTTTTTATAAAAAAAGGCTTTATTCCTAAAACAATACTTTAAAAATTTAAGTATTTGATTTTTTTTTTCAGAATTTTAAACAATATTATTTAACTTATAAACTTTCAGAAAATTTTTATTGAACTAAATCTAGTCAAATTTTTTTAATTAGCTTAATATAAGCTTAGGTTATTCGATCTGATGTCAAAAGATCCTGGAAGAATTTTGATATTTGACACAACTCTTCGAGATGGAGAGCAATCTCCTGGTGCCAGTCTAAATCTTGAAGAAAAGCTTGCTATCGCCCATCAATTAGCAAGATTAGGAGTAGATGTTATTGAAGCTGGATTCCCCTTCGCAAGTCCAGGAGATTTTAAAGCTGTAAATAAAATTGCTAATGTCGTAGGGAAAGAAAATGGCCCTATAATATGTGGTTTAGCTAGAGCCTCTAAAGGAGACATCAAAGCATGTTACGAAGCAGTAAGTCCAGCTCCCAAGAAAAGAATACATACTTTTATTGCTACAAGCGATATTCATCTTAAACATAAACTAAAAAAATCCAGAAAAGATGTTCTTCAAATAGTTCCAGATATGGTTAATTATGCAAAATCCTTAGTAGATGATATTGAGTTTTCTTGTGAAGATGCCTCAAGGAGTGATCCTGAATTTTTATACGAAGTTATTCAACTAGCAATTACTGCAGGAGCGACAACAATAAATATCCCTGATACTGTTGGGTTTACAACTCCAAGTGAATTTGGCAACCTAATTGCCGATATAAATAAAAATGTTCCAAATATTAATGAGGCAGTAATCTCGGTTCACGGTCATAATGATTTGGGTTTAGCAGTAGCCAATTTTCTTGAGGCAGTAAAAAATGGAGCAAGACAATTAGAATGTACTATTAATGGAATTGGAGAAAGAGCCGGGAATGCCTCTCTTGAAGAATTAGTAATGGCACTTCATGTTAGGAAAAGTTTTTTTAATAGTTTTTTTAAAAGAAATCCAGATTCCCCAACTCCTCTTACGGCTATAAGAACAGAAGAAATAACCAAAACCTCTAGACTTGTTTCTAACCTAACTGGAATGACTGTACAACCCAATAAAGCAATTGTGGGAGCTAACGCTTTTGCTCATGAGTCAGGCATTCATCAGGATGGGGTTTTAAAAAATAGACTAACTTACGAAATTATCGATGCAAAAACTGTTGGTTTGATTGACAACAAAATATCTTTAGGGAAACTGAGTGGAAGAAGTGCGGTAAGAGCAAGATTAGAAGAAATGGGATATGACTTAAGCAGAGAAGATCTAAATGATGCTTTTGCTCGTTTTAAGGATTTAGCTGACAGGAAAAGAGAAATTACTGATAGAGACTTAGAAGCAATTGTTAGTGAACAAGTTCAGCTACCAGAAGCTAAATTTCAATTAAGTCTTGTACAAGTAAGTTGTGGTAACGCCTCTAAACCTACTGCAACCATTTCGCTTCTAAACACAGAAGATAACAGTGAGGATACTGCTGTATCAATAGGGACTGGGCCAGTTGATGCTGTATGCGAGGCTTTAAATAAATTAGCTAAAGTTCCTAATGAATTAATTGAATTTTCTGTTAAGTCGGTAACAGAAGGAATTGATGCTTTGGGTGAAGTAACAATTAGAATAAGAAGGGATAATAAAATATATTCTGGTCATTCAGCTGACACTGACGTTGTAGTTGCTGCAGCTAATGCTTACGTTAATGCTTTAAATAGACTTGTATTTTCTGAGAAAAAAAATTCAATTCATCCACAATTTGATAATTTAGAGAATACTGATAATAAATTCCTGTCTAATCCTGCAAATTAAATTATTTTCATAGGATTATTAAGTAGCATTAAAAAATAGTCTCTCAATAATGTAGATTTAATTAATAGTTAAAGCAGTAAATAATGAGAGAAAGAGTACTTGGATATTGGGCACTTTCGTGGGTTGGATTAATCGGCAACATAATTGCACTTCCAATAATCGCATTAATAATAAGTTATGGACCTCCACTAAAAGTTGCAAATATAACTCTTGCAATAAGTCTTGGATGGCCTGCTGCAATTGTTGGAATAGTTTCTTCAGCAGCTCTTTTAGCAGAGAGAAAATGGGGAGTAACTTTAACTCTGGTATCTTTATCGATGGTAATCTCTGGTATGGGTCCTTATTCAGTTGTGAGGCTCATAACTCTTCAAGACATTTATGGAGTTGGTGGATTTACTCTTTTAACAACATTATTAAGTACGTTAGCTCTTCTTTATTGGTGTAATCCGAAACATCGAAGAAGTATTAGGTTATAAAATTTAAAATTAAGAAAAAGTATTGTTCTTACCAGTTGGATACTGAATTCTTCTGTGTCTAATTCTTTTCCACACATTCAAGAATGCCCTTTTTATTAGAAAAATTTCTCCTTTGGATAAATTGCTATCATCTAATTGCCCATCTTTTTTACGAGAGTAGATAATATTAGAAATTGTTTTCAAAGCTTCTTTATCGGATGCATTAATATTCATAGCTCTTAGTGCTGCTTCACATCCATCTGCAAGCATTAAAATAGCTGTTTCTTTGGACTGAGGAATAGGGCCTTTGTATCTAAAATTATATTCATTAATGTCGAGATTTTTTTCTTTAGCTTTTTGAAAAAAATATCCCATTTTAAGGGTACCTTGATGTTCAGGAATAAAATTAGCTATCAGCTTAGGTAGTCTATTTTTTCTTGCAAATTTCAATCCTTCATCAACATGAGCTTGTAATACTTCTGCACTTTTAATCGGATCATCTAATTCGTCATGCGGATTTTTTGAACCATCCTGATTTTCAATAAACCAATTAGGTGCATGTAATTTGCCAACATCATGATATAACGCTCCAGTTTTAATGAGATCAATATCACCACCAATCATTCTTGTTGCCTCCTCTGCTAAACCACATATAAGTAAGGTATGTTCAAAAGTACCGGGAGCTTCTATAGACAATCTTCTAATTAGAGGCTTCTCCTTATCAGCCAATTCGAGCAATCTTGCTTTAGTTAATAATCCGAATATCGATTCAAAAATAGGAATAAACAAAATTGTAAAAAGCATAGCTATAGCCAATAGCAAGGAATCAGAAAATATATCCCCATTAGCTAAAACAAAATCTTGCTTATTATTAATAAGAGATATTTTATCTTTACCAATCAATATCCATTGACTCAAGAAAGATCCTATGGGCACAAAAATTGATAGTTGAAGTAACTGAGCTCTACTTCTTATTCTTCCTCCAAGAAGAGATACTATTGAAGCACAAACTAATAAAATAAAAAATAAATTATTATTGATAACAATTTCTGGGTCAGGCCAAATAAGACTCGCTATTGATACCCAAGCTAAAGCTGTTATTGTTCCCATTCCTTGAGATATTATTAATGCCGGTGGAATTATCATAGATAATGGACTTATGGTTGAAGCTAAAACTAATTTCGTAACTTGTACTGCTAAAAGAAGAGTAATAATCAAGAAGATCTGTCTTGAGGAAATTGTAGGATTCTCTTTTTTTGACACTAATATCAAAACTCCAGAACTAATAAGTATTTCAATAAAGGTCAAAAACCAAGAAAAAATATCTGCGATATTTAAAGGCGCGATAAGAAGTATTTTATAAGAAGAAATTATTGAAATTAAAATGCATACTAAAAAAATTATGAGATTATCTATTCTTGAAATTTTAATTGGTTGTTTTACTGGGACTTGACTTCGCCTCCACAGATAAAAGAATTTCTTTAAGGTAGTTATGATGTTTTGCACAGAATATAGATAAATCTATTTGAATAATTTAAAATTATAGGCATGCTAGGTGAAAAAGGAGATGTTTTTCTAAATGTCATTAAAATTAGACGGTAAAAAATTATCTCTTGAAATTGAAGAAAGATTATCTCATTATATCTCGATTAATAAAAAAATTGCAAAAAGAGCTCCCGGTTTAGCTGTAATAAGAATAGGTGAAGACCCCGCTAGTGGTGTTTACGTTAATAATAAAGAAAAAGCATGTTCAAGGATTGGAATAAAGAGCTTTATCTTTCATCTAAAAGATAGTGTAGAGCAAAAAGAAGTTGAACAATTAATAATCAAACTAAATTCTGATAAAAATATTGATGGAATGTTACTACAACTTCCCATCCCAAAGAAGTTTGACGAGCAAAAACTCATCAGCCATATTAATCCAAGCAAAGATGTAGATGGACTAAATGAGATAAATATCGGCAAACTAGTAAAAAATGAGCCTGCGATGAGATCATGCACACCAGCAGGAATTATTAATTTATTAAGATCCCAAAATATTACAATTGAAGGCAAGAAAATTGTCGTTATAGGAAGAAGTTTGCTTGTGGGCAAACCCCTATCGCTTATGTTGTTGAACCTAAATGGCACGGTAACAATTACTCACTCTAGAACATTAAATTTGAATAAAGTTTGTAGAGAAGCCGACATTCTAATTGCGGCTGCAGGCAAACCCAATCTTGTAGATTCGAGTTTTGTGAAAGAAGGAGCAGTAATTATTGATGTTGGAATACATAGATTAAAAAGTTCCGATAAAAATCAAACCAGATTATGTGGCGATGTATTATTAGAAGATGTTATATCTAAAGTATTTGCTTACACACCTGTCCCAGGAGGTGTTGGACCAATGACAGTAACAATGTTACTTGTAAATACTATTTTTAGCTGGCAAAAACAATTTGGTTTATCATCGACTCTTAATGACCTTTTGCCATAAACTCCAAGATGAAATTTTTTTTACTAAAGGTATAAAATGACTGAAGTTATAAATAGTATTTCTGATTTTGAAAAATATCTTAAAAACACAAAAAAGATTGTAGAAGAAGCTCTTGATTTTTCCTTGGGTCCTGAGAATCCAGAAATATTAAGAGAATCAATGAGATATTCCCTCTTAGCTGGAGGGAAAAGAATACGTCCAATTTTATGTTTAGCATCTTGTGCACTGGCTGGAGGAGAACCTTCTCTTGCAGTTCCTACTGCGGTAGCAATAGAAATGATCCATACAATGTCCTTGATTCATGATGATCTACCCGCCATGGATAATGATGACTTAAGGAGAGGTAGAGCGACAAATCATAAAGTATATGGAGATGCAATAGCTATTCTTGCAGGCGATGCTTTATTAACGAGGGCCTTTGAAATGGTCTCTTTAAGAAGCCCTGGAGTCGATCCAAATAGATTATTAAATGTAGTTGGCGAATTATCCTTAGTTGCTGGTGCACCAGGCTTAGTCGGGGGACAAGTTGTTGATTTGGAATGCGAAGGCAAAGAAGTCGACCTTGAAACTCTCGAATATATTCATCTTCACAAGACTGGTGCTTTATTGAAGGCCTGCGTTAGAACAGGTGCGATGATCGCAGGAGCTAACAAAAAACTATTAAAAGCTCTGACAACATATGCAGAGGGAATAGGTTTAGCCTTCCAAATAATAGATGATATTCTTGATTTAACTTCCAGCAGTGAAAAGCTTGGTAAAACTGCCGGCAAAGATCTTTTAGCTGACAAAACTACTTACCCTAAATTACTTGGAATGGAAGAGTCAAAGAAAAGAGCAACTGATTTAGTTGAAAAAGCAAAAAAAGCAATTGAACCTTGGGGTGCGGATGCAAAGTATTTAATATCTTTAGCTGACTTTATTACAAATAGAGATAGATAATGTTTTTTTAATTTATGTCTGAGTTTTCTTCTTTTTTTAATAATTCAGTTTTTTTCTGGAGCCTATTATCCTGTTTGCTAGCTCAATTTTTTAAAATCGTATTCAATTTCTTTTCAACTGGTGAGATAAGATTTGGAATTATGTTCGAGACGGGTGGTATGCCTTCAAGTCATTCCGCCTTAATAACTGGAGCTACATCTGGTATAGGTTATGAATTAGGATTTGATAGCTCAATATTCGCATTATCAGTTGCTGTAGCACTAATAGTTATGTATGATGCTAGTGGTGTTCGAAAATCAGTTGGGATTCAAGCTGCAGAAATTAATAAACTATCAAAAAAACTAGACCCTCAATCTGAATTAATGTTAAAAGAAACCCTAGGTCATACAAAAATTGAGGTCATAGTAGGGAGTTTTCTAGGACCATTAATAACTTTATCTGGAATGTTTTTTTTAGGTTCTCCTCTCAAAATATTTAATTTGGTAATAAATTAAGAATGCTTTGAAAAAGTAATTTGGGTGGCATCTATAAAATTTTTTGCGACTTCTAGAGAACTTGGCAAATGTAAGTGAATCCAACTTGCATGTAATTTTTCATCAAAAAAGCCTTCATTTTTGAATTCAGTTTTCCAAGATTTAATTTTCCATGGGGAAGAAAGTTTCTTCTGATGATCAGCCTTTCCAAAATCAATTTCAGATAAATTATTTTCAATTTCCCAATAATGAAATTCATGTCCTCTAATTAATTGATTTTGTTTAATGATCGGAGTATCTTTTAAACCCTCAATGTATCTATAACCTACTGAAAGTTTACTTTTTTTTGATCTAAAAGGCAGGATGCCACTCATTTTATGATAATTACCATTTTCATCTTTTATGAAGTCTCCTAAAATCATCATCCCTCCACACTCAGCATATATAAATCCATTTTTGCGGAATTTCTTTAACGAATTTAAGCTTTTTGTAGAGTTACTTATATGATCAGCATATTTTTCAGGGAATCCCCCAGGAATAATTAAAGAAGAAGCCTCATTAGGTATTTCTTCATCATCATAAATACTCCATGAAATTAATGGAATGCCTATTTCACTCAAAAACTCCTTAGTTTCAGGGTATTGAAAATGAAAGATTTTATCTTCTGCAATTGCTATAGGTTTACTTTTGTCTATTTTAAAATCTTTAAAATTGACAGAATTAAATATTTTCTTTTGAGGAGATTTCAGAAATTTAATAAGAGAAAATACATCAAGGTTTCTTTCGGCAAAATTTGCAAAATATTCAACATCAATTTCTTTTTCATTTTCAATTGGAGATATCAAACCTAAATTAGCCTTTTTTAAATTAATTTTTGAATCAGATGGTAAAAAACCAAGAATTTCGATTTCTTCATTTTTAAAAACCTCCTTGATCAATTTTTTATGTCTATCTGAATTAACGTTGTTAAATATAATTCCTGATATTGACAACTCACTATCAAAATCTCTAAAACCTCGAATAGTCGCCAGAAGAGAAGCTACTTGACCTCTAGCATTAACAATAAAAATTATTGGAGCATCAAGAAGTTTAGAAATATTTGCTGTGCTTGAATAGGTTGTTGCCCCTAATCCATCAAATAGACCCATTGCACCTTCAATTAATGAGAATTCATATTTCAAAGAATGTTTAAAAAAACATTCTTGAACCCATTCCTCACCACTTAAAAAAATATCTAAATTCCTACAAATAGGTTGGCCAATTGAACTAAGTTGTTGTTGATCAAGATAATCTGGGCCAACCTTGAAAGTTTGTAACTTTATACCTTTTGAGAACGCCCAACAAGATAGCAAAAGCGATAATGTAGTTTTTCCACTATCAGTTGAAGGAGAAGATATTACACAAGGCATCTATTAGTTATTAAAACCATTAAATATTTGAAGGGCTATTTTAATAGAATTTTCAAAAAGAGGGCTGGTATTACCTCTACTACTTCCCAACAATTTACTAACATCATACTCTGATGTAGAAAAAGAATTTGGAACAACTTGTTCTATTAATTCCATATTAGCCATTCCCCCTGCTTCAAGTCTCATACACTCCACTGATTCACAGCCAAGTATTACACAAGTATTATTTTTTTGAAACTCACTAATTTTTGAAATCAGCCTCAATCCAATAACTTGTCCTAAATGAATACTTGGATTTCCCAAAGATAAGGGATTAATTGATGCAGAAATTATTTCGCCATTAATTCTTTCAAACTCTATTTTTATTGATTCTATATCCCTTTCAACTTTTAGAAATGACCAACCAAGCTTATCGCTAATCCATGAAACCAAAAACAAAGCTTGAATCATATGATCTCCTGCGATATCAATGTCAATATCAGTAATATGATCTAAAATTTGTCTCCTAGAGGGGGGATCAAAAATCATTGCCAATGATTCTCTCCAATTTTTCAATCTAACCCAATTCAAATCATTAATAGCTTTATTTGCGTTATTTAATTGATCTAAAACTTTTAAACATCTTTGAGGCGATCCAAGAGCAGTATCAATTATTAACCTTAGTCCATAATTAGTAAAAAATTCGAAGATTTCGGGCGATTCATCCAAGCTTCCATTCCACCACAACCATGAAGGTAATTCATCAATTGATAAACCATCAATTATTTTTAATCCTTTGTTAGATATTGAGGCCGAGTCCCCCCTAATAACAACTAAATCACCACATATAGGTTGCATAGCTGGAGTATCACTTAATGGACAGTAAGCGGATACAAAAGTTTTGATTTCTGAATTTTTATTTAATGTTGGCGCTAGAGTTATTAATCTTCTTGGATTCAAAGTACTTATTGATGATTCAAAAAATTGTCCTCTAAAATCTTCAAAATCTTTATTAGATAAATTTTTCTTCAACAAATTCAATACTTCTTCACTATTAGGGGAAGTAGTGATAGGAAGTCCTTGATCCAATATAAATTTTTTAGCAACTTCAATTATCTCTGGACTTAAATTTCCAGTAATTGGTCCAGTTACTAATCCTTTTTGAACCAAACATTGTTCTAACCAAGCAGGTTGCCAAACCACTAATGTAAAAGTATTAGCTCCACTATTATCATTATCTTCTGAAATCCATAATTTATTAAGGTAATTAGAAATTTCCTGATAAGGCAGCTCTAAAGGGGTTTGGAGTGTTAGTTGAGGTTTCATTTTTAAGGTCTACGCCAGAAAATATTATCTTTTGAAATTAATTGATCAGACTCAGGAGGACCCCAAGTCATAGATTCATAATTATAAATAGGTAACTTCCAAGGAGAATTATCCATCAATTCTATTAATGGTGTATAGAGTTTCCAGGCTGCTTCTACTTCATCACTTCGAGTAAATAGGGTTGGATCAGAAAGCATTGCATCAGCTAATAATCTTACATAGCCTTCATCTGAGGGTTCTCCAAATGATTCATCATAAGAAAATTCCATCTCAACAGGTCTTGATTTCATTCCAGAACCAGGAGATTTTACCTCAAATTTGAAAGTAGCACCTTCATTTGGCTGAATTCTAAGGATAAGTTGATTTGGGGCAGGATTTATTATTGTTGATTCAAATAAATGAACAGGAACGTCTTTAAAAGTTAAGACTATTTCCCCAAGCCTTTTAGGTAGTCTTTTACCTGTTCTCAAATAAAAAGGAACCCCTTGCCAACGCCAGTTATCAACGAAAACTTTTGTCGCAATATAAGTTTCTGTTGTGCTATTACAATTAACACCATCTTCCTCCCTATATCCTTTTAGTCGATTTGAAATATTTCCTCCTTCTCCATATTGACCTCTTATGCAACAATTCCACGGTTCATTTTCGTCAGCAAGTTTTGAAGCTTGAAGAACCTTAGCTTTTTCATTTCTTATTGCTTCTGGTTCAAACTTTCCAGGAGGTTCCATAGCAGTAACAGCAAGCATTTGTGTCATATGATTTTGAAGCATATCCCTTAAAGCACCAGAGCTTTCGTAATAACCTGCTCTATCTTCAACACCCACTGTTTCAGATGAAGTAATTTGAACACTTGATATATAATTTCTGTTCCAGATTGGTTCAAAAATAGTGTTAGCAAACCTCAAAACAAGAATATTCTGAACTGTCTCTTTACCTAAATAATGATCAATCCTATAAATCTGACTTTCTTCAGCGCAACTTTGGACGATCTTATTCAATTTTTTTGCACTTGAATAATCTCTTCCAAAAGGTTTTTCAATCACTAAACGACTTTTCTTAGGGTCATCTAAAAGGCCAGCTGCTTTAAGAGCTTTACATCCACTTGCATAGAAATTCGGAGATACTGACAAATAAAATGTTCTATTCCCATGAGTAGCTTGTGTTTTATCAATTTCATTTAATCTCTTAGAAAGCCTTAAGACATGATCACTTTGTTGTAGATCAAGAGGTTCATAAAAAAGATAATTAGAAAATTGTTGCCACTCCCTTTCTTTACCAGATATTTGATTTGATAGCTTTGCTTTCATCTTTTCTCTAAACTCATTATCAGTCCAAGGTCTTCTAGCACAACCGACTATTCCAAATTCACTAGGAATTCTTCTTTGCAAATAGAGTTCAAATAAGGCTGGTATTAATTTTCTATGAGTAAGGTCTCCACTAGCACCAAATATTACTAAGCATTGTGGAGATATAACTCTTTCCTGCCGTAAACCCAATCTTAGAGGATTACTTATAGTTGAAGGCATATTATTAGTATTCTTTATTTAAAATCCTCTTTTTTTTAAATATTAGCTACATATTGTGTCTAAACCAAAAAGTATTTAGTTGGTGAAACTTAAATCTAAATATCAAAGATTTAGTAAGTTTCTACGTGCCATCTTCCTGCTTTTTTAAGTTGAGGTCTTAATTCTGACCAGTTCAAGCCTTTTTCTTCTGCTGCCTTAGTCATTGCTTCATCTATTCCAGGTTCCATACCCTTTAACCCACAAAGATATATATGTGTCTTTTCATCTTCAATCATATTGAAAAGTTCGTTGGCTGACTCTAAAACTCTGTCTTGAATGTACATTCTTCCACCTTTTGTATTTTGCTGCTCGCGACTAATAGCTTTTGTATATTTAAAATTATCTGGATTATCAGCAATGTATCTTTGAAGATCTTCTTCGTATAACAAATTAGCTGATTTTGGAGCACCCATAAATAACCAAGCTTTACCCTTAAAATTCCATTTATTTTTTTCTTTTTCAGTTGGTTCGAACATTCTTCTTAAATAAGCCCTCATTGGTGCTATTCCAGTTCCAGTGGCTAACATAACAATGTTTGCGTCCTCTTCATCAGGGAGAAGCATTTCTTTACCAACAGGACCTGTTATTTTTACTTTGTCTCCAGGCTTAATATCACATAAGTAAGTAGAGCAGACACCATTAATGGTTTCACCATCTTTTTCATACTGAAGCTGTCTTACACAAAGAGAAACTGTATTTCCATTAAAGTCATCACCGTGTCTAGTGCTAGCTATTGAATATAATCTTAATTTATGAGGTTTTCCATTAGCATCTTCTCCAGCAGGCATGATACCAATACTTTGACCTTCTACATAATTTAAAAATGGATCACTATCTTTAAGGTCGAAAGTTATGTGATTAACTCTACCAATTGCTCCTTCTTTGAGAAGACTATAGTTTTCAATAACTGTTCCCTCATATGGTGTTTTAGGACGGTAAATATTGACTGGAACATCTGCATGTTTTTTCTTAACTATTTTTGGAGCTTCTGTTTTTGGAGCTTCTATTTTTGAAACAGCTACTTTTTTTGTTTCCACAGCTTTTGCCTCGGGTTTTTTTGTTTTTGCTTCTTCAACAAATTTTAAAGCTCTTTTATTAAAAGTTGTGAGTATAAAATAAAAAACAGCTATTACTACTGGTATATGAGCTAATCCGCCTGCGATTACTTTTGCTTGTGAATACATTTTTTAGATTTCTTTTATAAAAGATTATCAATTTGTAGTTTAATTTGTAGTGATTTTACAAAAATGGTTACGTTTTGAGATCGGGATAAATAAAAGAAATTATTTTAATTTTTCAGTATTTGTTGTTTTTATCAGTATAGTTACACAGAAATAATTTTTTATCTAATTAAAAAATTCATTTATGAATAATCCTCAAGAATCAGAAGATCATTCTAAGAACGATGATTACGGGACAATTGAGCAGACGATGGAGAAGTTTTCCGGTGGGACAAGACGACTGGCAGCTCAACTTACAACTTCTGCAAGTTTTGATTCTTTGTGGAGTGTTTTAACAGATTATGATCGGCTAAATCTCTACATTCCAAATCTTTTATCGAGCAAAAAAATATTTCAGAAGGGAAATAATGTCCACCTTAAACAAGTTGGGGCTCAGGATTTCCTTGGCATGAAGTTTTCAGCTGAAGTAACTATAGATTTATTTGAAGATAAGGAGCTTGGCCTCTTAAAATTTAATTTAATAAAAGGAGATTTTAGAAAGTTTGAGGGTAGTTGGAAAATTCAAAATATTAAAAACACTTCAACAAACTCATTAATTTATGATCTTACTGTTCAAGGTTGTCAGTGGATGCCAATAGGGATGATAGAGAAAAGATTGAAAAAGGATCTTTCAGAAAATTTAATTGCCGTAGATAGGCAAGCAAAATCATCAAAAAGATCGTTATAAATTTAAATTAATAGCCCCAAGGGGATTCGAACCCCTGTCGCCTCCGTGAAAGGGAGGTGTCCTAGGCCTCTAGACGATGGGGCCAGGAAATTAGCATAACAGCTTATTAAAAACTAAGAGTAAGGCTAGCCTTTCGTCAAGTATTGTTGCTCTTTGTTTTGTCCTTGCCACACAGGAACTGTGAAATGGAAGCAGGAACCTACCCCTACTTCAGATACGACCCATATTCTTCCTCCATGGACTTGTACTATTCTCCTACATACTGATAACCCTATACCAAATCCTGAAGTTCCTTCAGAAGTCTGAGGAAGTCTAACCCTATCTAGAAAAATTCTTTTTTGTTCGCTCAAAGGAATACCTGCACCTTTGTCACAAATTGTTATTTCTACCCATTGATTTGTCTTATGGATCATAGTGATTTTTATAGATCCAGAATCTTTAGAAAATTTAATAGCATTTTCAATTAAATTTAAAAATACTTGCCTCATTCTTCTTTGATCTGCAAATACACTTGGAAGATCAGATGGAATATCAGTATCAATTTCGATATTCCTTAATCTCCAAAATTTTTCTAATTCGAGTATTACTTCAGCACTAATATTCCCTAAATCAATTTTCTGAGGATTAAATAATGCTTCCCATTTAGTTGTTCCAACCTCTAAAAGATCCTGAGATAAGAGTTCAATCTCTTCAAGACGTCTTTTAATAACCTCCTGCAATTTTGAAATATCTATTTGTCCGAGTTTTTGACTTTGAACAGCCAAAGTAGCAGCAGTTAAAGGTGTTCTTAATTCATGCGCGACCATTCTTAATAATCTTTCCTGAGATTCTATTCTTTTTGTTAATGTCTCATTTTCTTGTCTTAAAACAAGAAGTTCGTCTTCCAATAGAAATTCTTTTTGAGTTCTTGTTGAATCAATTTTGGATGGCTGCAAATTAATTCCAAGATTTTTTGTTAAGCCTTCCTGTGACCACCTTGGTAACCATTTTTGCAACTGAGAGAAAATATTACTTCCAGCAAATATTTGCTTTGGAGCTGGGGAAACCTTTATAAGAGCAGGAATAGCGACTAATCTATGTAATTCAAGTAATTCTGGTTGCTCTGTGGGTTCTGAGATCTGAAGAGATGTCTCAAATTCACAATCCTCTGATTCTAAATAAGCTATTAGGGACTTAATATCATTACTAGAAAGTTGATTTCTAGCTGCCACAAGTATTAATCTTAGCTCTTTTTTATCATTCAAATGAATTCCTCTGAAGTGTTGAAAAGCTGTTAATCCTTATAAACACCTTAAGATATTTTTTTTTATTTTACAGATAGGCTATTAAATAAATAGGACTTTTTTATAAATGGTTGCTATTAATCCAAAGAAAAATTTACATTTTGGTGAAAACCCTCCTGAAATTAACTTAAATAGTAATTTAAAAAGGTGGTTTTCAAGGAATATTGGATTATGGAAATCTAATAGAACGTATTTTCTCGATGAAGCACAAAAAACTTATAATTTAAGTATGAATATAAATATTCAAGCTCTCGAGAGTAAGTCCGAATGGGAGTCGCATTATAAATTTACTTGGTATCCAGAAAAAAAATATAATTTCTTTGACGAAAATCCCCAGTATAAAGAACGAGGAGAAATGCATGCATTTTTAAAAGGCCATCAACTTAAGAGGAAAAAATTTTATTTAAGTAATGATGAAGGTATTTCAAATATTAAACAAGTCGACGAACACGAAATGATTTTTGAATCTTCTTACAAAGATTGGTATATTCTTGAGCATACAAGACTTGTAGATTCTGATAATTATAGATTTAGGGTTATATATTCATGGAACAAAGATATGCTTAAAATAGTAGAGAATCATCACGAAATTAAAATTATTAAATAAATTCTGTGGGCAGATTTAGTTTAAAAATAAAAAATGTTATCTTTAATGATGTGAATTAAAAATAAATCAAATATGAGTTTAAAAATATCTAAAATTTTTGCAATTCCTCTAATTTTTTCATCTTTTTTATTTGATACAAATAATGAATTTAATAAAGTAAATGCAAATATTAAAAATTCGCCTGCCAATAAAAATGATTTAGATTTATATCATGGGATGGGTGTTTCATTTTTATGTAATGCGACAAGAAAAGGATTTGATCTGGATTTCCCAAAAACATTAAACGTTGCATCAGCAACGTTTGCATCAGTAATATCACAAAAACATGGAGGGAAAATAATAGAGAAAAAGAAAGAACAAACAGTTGATATGAAACAATTACAATTTATTGCATCTCTGCAATTAGTTGAATCAGCTCTTCAAGTGTGTCCAGATAATGTTCCTGAAAAGATCGAAAAACAATTTAAGATTGAAACTGAGAGACTCAAGAAATTACAAGGTTTGTAAAAAAATAATTTTTATCTAAACATAGAACTAACAGAACTTTCTTCGTGGATTCTCCAAATAGCTTCCCCAAGCATATTTGCGACGGAAAGAACTTTTAACTGTGGAAAATTATCTTTATGTATAACTGGTATGCTGTTAGTCACAATAACTTGTTCGAAAAGATTCTTAGAACTTAATCTTTCATAAGAAGGAGGAGAAAATACAGCATGTGAGGCACATGCAAATATCCTATTAGCTCCTTCTTTTTTTAGTAAATTTGCTCCAGAACAAATTGTACCTCCTGTGTCTATCATGTCGTCTATAAGAATAGCCGTTTTACCTTTGACTTCACCGATAACAGTTAGACTTTCGGCGATATTATGCGCAGCTCTCCTTTTATCAATGATAGCCAACGGCGCATCATTCATTAATTTCGCGAACGCTCTTGCTCTTGCTACCCCGCCTACATCAGGAGAGACTACAACTATTTCTTCTAAATCTAGAGATTCTAGATAATCAATTAATACAGGTGAACCGTAAATATGATCGCATGGTATATCGAAGTAGCCTTGTATTTGAGCCGAGTGTAAGTCCATAGCTAAAACTCTATCAACTCCTGATTTCTCTAGTAAATTGGCAGTTAATTTTGCAGTTATAGACTCTCTTCCTGAAGTTTTCCTATCTGCCCTTGCATATCCAAAATAGGGAATTACAGCCGTTATTTGTCTTGCAGAAGCTCTTTTGCAAGCGTCAACCATGATCATGAGCTCCATTAAACTATCGTTTACAGGAGCGCATGTAGGTTGTATGAGGAATACATCACAACCTCTAATAGATTGCTGAATCTGAACATAAAGTTCTCCATCTGCAAATCTTTTAGATATTAAAGGTACATTTTCAATCCCTAAGTATGATGCAATTTCTTCAGCTAACTTTGGGTTTGTTGTCCCACTTACTAACCTTAATCTACTATTAGTTAGATTAAAGTTCGATTCTTTACTCTGCATTGCCGTGATAAAACTTGTCACGAAATTTGCACCATAAAACTATACTATCATCGTAGTCGTTTATGTGAATTTCGCAAAAGATAATGACTAGATATTTTCAAAAGCCACCTCAATTAAGCAAAAAATTGTTGATTAAAAATTAGAATCTAAATTTATTCAGACTTAAAAACCAGTAATGATATTTGTCAATTAAAAAAAATTTGTATAAGGTTGAATTTAGAGAATTAAAAACACGTTTATTTTAAAGAATCAAAATATATTGAAAACATGCCTATAAAGCCAATTATTGCAAGAAAATCATTAGGCGTACTTATGCATCCAACATGTATTCCGGGTGGAAGAGTATGTGGAACTTTTGGGAGAGGAGCTAAAGAGTGGATAAGAAAACTTCATAAGCATGGAATTGAATACTGGCAATTTTTACCTCTTACACCTACTGACTCTACAGGTTCGCCTTATAGTTCCCCATCTAGTTTTGCACTAAACCCATGGTTTTTGGATATAGATGATTTAATAGAAAAAGGTTTTATCTACATCTCAGAGAAAGACAATCTAGGTCCAACAAATCAGAATAAAGATCATTTTGATTTTGATATTGCGGATGACCTAACAAAAAAATTGGGTCTCCTCCTTTTGCAAGCTTGGAGTTCACAATCTGAAGAAAGAAAAAATAATTTTAACAACTGGGTAAGTAGGCATTCTTGGGTTGAAGATTATGCACTATTTGTTGTTATCAGAGAGGAATTTAATATGTTGCCTTGGTGGGAATGGCCTCAAGAATTTAAAATAAAAAATAACAAGTTTTTAAAATCGTGGATTAAGAAAAAAAGTGAAGAGATACTTATTAAAAAATTAATACAGTGGCATCTTGATGAGCAATGGAGCGTCATTAAAAACTTTGCAAAATCAAGAAATATTAAGCTTATAGGAGATTTGCCTTTTTATGTCTCTAGAGATAGCGCCGACGTATGGAGTAATAAATCATTATTTTCAATTTTTAAAAATGGAGATTTAATCTTTCAAAGTGGTGTTCCACCTGATTATTTTTCATCAACAGGACAATTATGGGGTACCCCAACCTACTTTTGGTCAAAGCATAAAAGGACTAATTTCAATTGGTGGAGAAAAAGATTTCAAAGACAATTTGAACTTGTGGATATATTAAGATTTGATCATTTCAGAGGTTTAGCAGGTTACTGGAGAGTTAATGGCAATTCTAAAACGGCAATTATTGGGAAATGGATAAATTCTCCAGGTAAAACACTATTAAATAAAGTAAAAAAGGATCTAAGGAGTAGCTATCTACCTATTATTGCGGAGGATCTGGGAGTAATAACTCCAGATGTAGAGAAATTAAGGAAAAACTTCGAACTACCTGGAATGAAAATATTGCAATTTGCTTTTGATGGCAATGAAGACAATCCTTATTTACCAAATAATATTGAAGGAGAAAATTGGGTTGTTTATACAGGTACTCACGACAACTCTACTTCTGTTTCATGGTGGGAAAATTTAGATTATGAATCTCAAAAAAGAATAAAAGATGAGTATAAATTTTCAGAAAATCCTTCTTGGAATTTAATAGTAATTGGAATGAAAACGAATGCTAATCTCTTTATCGCTCCATTACAAGATCTATTATCTCTAGACGATTCAAGTAGATTAAACAAACCTGGCACTACAAAAGATAACTGGAAATGGAAGTTAAATCGCTCTTTAGAAGAAATAGAAGGTAATATAAGAATGTTTAGTGAGCTAGGAAATAATTTCGGGAGAACTCTAAAGTAGAATTTATTAAAAATTATTTATCCACCATTTGATTTTCAATATTTTGAATCTCAATAACATTTACATTTAAAATAAAGTATCTCTTTAATATAAATATAGTTAAAACTAATATAAAAAAATACAAAATACTCCCTTGCCATGTATTAATAAGATCGAATTTCCTGAACAGAAAATCATTTCCCTCTTTCTTTAAAATTTTTCTCTCTTTAACTGCTAATTTTAATAATGTATTTTTTTTTAATACTAGGCATTCCTCTAATTTAATTAATATAGATCTTATAAAAGGATACTCTGGCCTAATATTTTTATTATTATTTTCAATAGAGTTTATTATTCGTTCGGGAATTTTTGAAATGTATGACAATTCTTTAACTGTGAGTTTTTTTTGTACTCTTGCTTCTTTTACTAACTTTGCAATTTCTATATATTGATCAACCAATCCAGAACTAAATTCTTTATTTTTTTCTGATTTTTTGTTAATTAAAAAGAGATATTTCAAAATATTCATTTAATCTTCCAAAAATAAATAATACTTTTTAAGTCTCATTTTTAAAACATTACATTCAATTTTAATCGGATTAAAATCATAAGTAAGTTAATCAAATTAAATATAATCTAAACTGTAGAAATAAAATTTTGTACTGCACTTTTTGCAATATTCAGAGGGCTAAAAGTATCTCTAATTAAAGCTAAGAATTTTTTTGCATCAGTAAATTCTAATTTTTCATCTTTTATAAGACTTAAAAGAAGATTCTTCCTGACTTCGGATCCTTTTTTACTGACAAATAATTTCAATCCAGCGTTAGCAACTGGTATGAGATCTGAATTAATATTCTCCGAATCTCTAAATAAAATGTTTAGTAAACTTTCAACTTTTTCTATTTGGATTTGACCTTTTTTATCAAAAACAACTTCTAAAAGTATGTCTAAAATCTCTTCAGAATTATCGGTCAGTAATTTTTTTGCAATATATGGATAAGCTATTTTTAAAATTTTAAATTCAGGATCTAACCTAAGTGCTAATCCCTCTTGACTAACAACGGCTCTTATTATTAAGGCAAACCTACTTGGGACTCTGAAAGGATAGGAATACATCAGTTTTGAGAATTTGTCAGTTACATTTTTAAGATTAAAATTACCAACCTCAGCACCAAAAGATCCTCCTAGAACTTCTCTTAATGGTTCAACAAGTTTTTGAAGATCTTGTTCTTTGGTTAAAAAACCTAATTTTTGGAAGTCTTCTGCGAGAAGATAATATTCATCATTTATTATGTGAACAATTGCTTTAATAAGAGTAAGTCTATCTGAATTAGTAATAGTATCCATCATTCCGAAATCAACATAAGCTAAATTCCCACAATCTGCATTTCCTCCTTTGAGAGCAAACATATTTCCTGGATGTGGGTCTGCATGAAAATATCCAAATTCAAATAATTGCTGCAGTCCACTAATTACACATGTTTTTATAAACGAAGCAGGTATTAAGTTATTTTCCTCTAGTAAAAATCGATCTCTTAATTTAACTCCATCAATCCAAGAAGTTGTGATTACCCGTTTAGATGAAAACTCTTTTTCTAATTTAGGAATAAAAATATTCGGGTTTTCTTTGAATAAATTTGCAAACTTTAAAGCATTTTCGGCCTCTTTTTGATAGTCAATTTCATCAAAAAGTGCCTTACCAAATTCATCAATTATCTCTCCTATTCCAACACCTATATTTAATGGTAAGAGTGGGGATAAAAAAGTTCCTAAAAACCTTAAAATCACAACATCCCTTCTTATAAGGAAGTATAAATTTGGCCGCTGTATTTTCACAGCTAGATAAGAATTATTTAATTTTGCTTTATAAACTTGACCTAAGCTGGCTGAAGCAACAGGACTATCTGGAAACTCTTCAAATAATTCATTAGCAGGGGATCCAAGTTCCTCTTCAATGATTTTTAAAGCAATTTTATGATCAAATGCTGGGAGATTATCTTGTAAGTTTGTCAGTTCAGTAAGCCAATCTTGTCTAACAAGATCTGGTCTAGTTGAGAGTGCTTGGCCTAATTTGATAAAACAAGGTCCTAAATCCGTTATTACATCAAAAAGATATTTCGAGAGATTTTTTTGTACATTTTTATTTTTACTGTTACCTTGAAAAAGTATTCTTAAAAAAAGAAAAATAAAAGTTAAAAGGATATATAAAACTCTTGGGATAAAAATCCATGGTCTCAAAATCAACCAAAGTAAGTCATCTTTTACTGAATATTTCGAATAAGATTTTTTCATTAAAGTTAAAAAATATTAAAAAAGATTACCACGAAGTCCATTCTATATATGTCAATAATACTTTATGAGCATTTCATCTTTTCTAACTAAAAAGTTTTTAAAGTCTTTATTCTTTCCTGCTCATAACAGAGGGGCAGCATTACCAAAGAAATTAGTGAAGTTATTAAAAAATCCACCTGGTTATTGGGACTTGCCCGAACTACCAGAAATAGGCTCCCCACTATCCCAAAGCGGATTAATTGCTAAATCTCAAAGAGAATTCTCCGAAAAATTTGGGGCTAAAGGATGTTTTTTTGGAGTTAATGGAGCTTCCGGATTAATACAATCAGCAGTAATTGCAATGGCAAATCCAGGCGAAAATATCTTGATGCCTAGAAATGTTCATATAAGTGTCATAAAAATCTGTGCGATGCAGAATATAAATCCAATATTTTTTGACTTAGAATTTTCAACCATAACGGGTCATCACAAACCAATTACAAAAATTTGGTTGAAAAATGTTTTTAAAAAATTAAATTTTGATGCGAATAAAATTGCAGGGGTTATTCTTGTAAATCCCTCTTATCATGGTTATGCCGGAGATTTAGAGCCTTTAATAGATTATTGTCATCAAAAACATTTACCTGTTTTAGTTGATGAAGCCCATGGTTCATATTTCCTTTTTTGTGAAAATCTTAATTTACCTAAACCGGCCTTATCATCAAACGCTGATTTAGTGGTTAATTCATTGCATAAGTCACTCAATGGATTAACTCAAACGGCGGTACTTTGGTACAAAGGGAATCTAATAAATGAAGATAAATTAATCAAAAGTATTAATTTGCTGCAAACTACCAGTCCAAGTTCCTTATTACTTTCTTCTTGTGAAGAGTCTATTAGGGACTGGCTTAACAAAAAAAGTTTATCAAAATATCAAAAAAGAATTTTAGAGGCAAAAAGTATTTATAAAAAATTAATTCAAAAAAATATTCCTCTAATAGAAACTCAAGACCCCTTAAAAATTGTAGTAAATACCTCTAAGGCTGGGATTGATGGTTTTACTGCTGATAATTTTTTTTATAAAAATGGACTTATTGCCGAATTACCAGAAATGATGACTCTCACTTTTTGCTTAGGATTTGGAAATCAAAAAGATTTTCTTAATTTATTTGAAAAGTTATGGAAAAAATTACTATTAAATTCCAAAAAATCAAAAAGTTTAGAAGTGCTCAGATCGCCCTTTAAATTAGTTCAATCACCCGAAATCGAAATTGGAATTGCTTGGAGAAGTAAGAGTCAGAGTATTCCTTTCTCACAATCATTAAATAAAATATCTGGGGATATTATTTGCCCTTATCCTCCTGGGATACCGCTTTTAGTTCCTGGCGAAAAAGTGGACATGGATAGGTTTAATTGGATAAATAATCAAAGTTTATGCAACAAAGATCTGGTAAATTTTAATATAAAGGTCTTAGAAACATAGCAATTTAATATGAGATTAAAAAGCGGATTAATTATAGGAATTTTTGGTTTAATTGTTGTTTTATTGGGGGGATGGTTTTTTACATTGGCAACAGCCTTACTTACATATCTAGCATTATTAGAATTTTTTAGAATGGCAGAATTTAAAGGGATAAGACCAGCTACAAAAACCACATTATTTTCGTCCTTTATTATCATAGTTTCTACTTATCTTGAGACCATTGGTGTGCTTGAAGGAGAAATTTCAAATTCAATTTTGCCAATTTGTGCAGTTGGGATATGTACTTGGTTACTTTTGCAACCAAAACCTGGGACAATTTCAGATATTGCAGCATCTATTTTTGGATTATTTTATTTAGGTTTTTTACCTAGTTACTGGATTAAGTTAAGGGGTTTAGATTCAGTGATGATAGGTTCAAATCCGAGTTTTATGTCGCTTGAGAACTTATCAAATACTACAGGTCTTCATTTAACTTTAACTTCTTGTTTTTTAATTGTAGCTAGTGATATTGGTTCTTATTTCATTGGGAAGTCATTTGGTAAAACATCTCTATCTCCAATATCTCCAAGCAAAACTATAGAAGGTTTAATTGGAGGAATATCCTGTTCAACTTTACTAGCCATAATTTTCGCATTTTTAATGAATTGGGAAAATCCATTAATTGTTGGAATAATTTATGGAATTTCAATTTCTCTAATGGCATTAGTTGGAGATTTAATTGAATCTATGATGAAGAGAGATGCAAAAATAAAAGATTCCGGAACTTTTTTACCGGGACATGGAGGGATTCTTGACAGAATTGATAGTTACATCTTCACTCCATCTATTTTGTATTATATTTTTATAATTCTTAAGTATCTAAATTAATTAAGAAATCTTTTATTCCAAAAAATAATCTTGGATAATTTTACTAGATAATGATGGAAGATCTATATGAGGAAGATGACCACAATTTTGTAACCCTACAAAATTTAATTTTTCAATATTTCCTATTTTTTTAAGCTCTTTTTTTCCAAGTATTCGATCATTTTCTCCACATAATGTTTTAATTGGTATATTTTGGATATATTTTTGAGTTCCTGCAAACCCACCACTTTTTGCAAATGATGCAAGTGAATTCCTCCATCCTTTACAACCTAAATGAATTGAAGCAATTTGTTCTTCCATCTTACCAACGCATTCATCTGGGAAAGCAAATGCTTGCCTACAAAGATTTTTTCTAACCTGAGGCAATCCAAGAAATGAGGCCCCAATTTGGTTAAGAGGAAAAGGGATACTCTTAGGTTCTCCTAACAATCCGGCGGGGGACAAAAGGATTATTTTATCAATAAAATCAGGAATTTCATAAGCAAGTTTTAAAGCTGTTGAGCCTCCCATAGAGGCACCTACAATTTTTAGATTCTTTGTTATTTTTAATGTCTTAAGGAGATCAATTAAATGCAAAATTATTTTCGAGGAATTGTATTCATTTGTTGCGCACCTGGGACTAAAACCAAAACCCAGAAGATCAGGAACTATAACTTGAAAATTTCTTTTTAGTGATTTATATATTCTTCTGAATTCTAAAAAACTACTATCAAAGCCATGTAGAAGAAGTATAGGTTGACCTTTTCCTCCTAAAACTACTGGGAATTTTAAAGAGTTCCAATTTTGGTTGAGTTTTATCCACTTAACATCATTTGCCAAATAAAGACCTGAAGGATCTAATAGTGACAATTTGGCACTTTCGAAAAATTCTATATTTAAATCGCTTAATTGTTCAAAATTGTTTTTAGTCAAAAAATATTTATGTTTTAATTTTTTGTTGTTCAAAATTTGAAATAACCTCTATTATGTCCCGTTTATTAATTTCAAAAGGTAAAAAGTGAATCTCAGATTTATCTCGACACGTAAAATCAGCAATTTTCTCTAAATTATTATTTTCAAAAACATTTATTCCAAGTTGTCCGATAGTAGTTGGCAAATTCAATTCTTTCATAAGTACAAATAATTGTTTAATTGATTGATCAGCTAATTTATTATTATTTTTCATTTCCTCTAGTCTTAATTGCAATAATAATCCAACCCCTACAATCTCACCATGTAAGAATTTATTAGGTGTGATTATCTGAGTAATTGCATTATGAATAGCATGTGCTGCTGCAGTCCTACATTTTTCTCCACCAATACCGCCAACTAATCCTGCTGTAAGTCCACATGCCTCTACTGTATTTTGCCAAGATGGATTATTTTCAAATTGGCCCTTAAATGCTTTTCCTCCATCTATTAATAGTTGATCTCTCAAAACTCTTGATATCTGAATTGCTTGTTGAACAAGACCATCACCTATTTTTGAACTTGTTATTGAGGATTCGTACCATTTTGCCAAGGCATCTGCTATGCCACTTGCAAGTGTTCTTGATGGAGCTGTTTGAATAAATTTATGATCAAAAACTAGTATTTTCGGACAAGATCCTAATGCAACATCTTTTATAAATTGACCATCCTTTGTATAAATATTCGATAGGGCTGTCCAACCCGCACATGTAGAGGCGCTAAGGGGAACTGTAATGCAAGGGATATTAAGAGACTCGGCTATATATTTTCCAGAGTCTAGAACTTTGCCACCTCCAGCTGCGATAACACAATCATTATTATTATTTGAAATAATATTTTTAACTCTAGAGATATCTTCGTAACAACAATCAAATTGTAAATTAGCAGAATTTACATTAAGTTTTTGATTTTTTAAATCATTAAAAATATTATTTCTCAAATTATTCGTTTGAATCCCTCTACCTAGAATTAATGGACTTTTAGTTAATTTAGTAATTTTAGGTAAAGATTTTTCCCAAGCAGAATTTCCCCTGTATATAGTTTCTGGAGAGATAGACTGCATATTTACTTTGAATGATTAGAAGTTAGCACCTGCTAACTCTTGAGAAGATTCTTCAGAAGAAATATTTATTGTAACTTTTTTATTATCATCTATATCAACTAAAGCATTATCTCCATCTTTTATTCTCCCAGAAAGAACTTCTTCAGCCAAACTATCTTCTAGTAATCGCATAACTGCCCTTCTCAAAGGTCTCGCTCCATATGAAGGATTGTAACCTTCTTCGACAAGTCTTTCTTTGAAAGCATCGGTGACATTTAATTTTATACCTTTATCCTGTAGTCGGACGAAAACTTCTTGCAACATTATTTCAGCAATTTCTTTAACTTCATTTTTAGTTAATTGTCTGAATACAATTATTTCATCAAGCCTATTTAAAAATTCAGGCCTAAAGTATTGCTTAAGTTCTTCATTAACAAGTGATTTAATTCTGTTATATTGGCTATCTTCAACTGAATTACCTGAGAATTCGAATCCAAGTCCGCCACCACCTTTCTCGATTACTTTTGAACCGATATTAGAGGTCATTATTAACAATGTATTTTTAAAATCTACAGTTCTACCTTTGGAGTCAGTTAATCTTCCGTCTTCAAGTAGTTGCAATAATAAGTTGAAAACATCTGGATGCGCCTTTTCAACTTCATCAAATAAAACGACGGTATAAGGACGTCTTCTAACAGCTTCAGTAAGCTGACCACCTTCATTAAAACCAACATAGCCAGGAGGCGAGCCTATAAGTTTACTAACTGTATGTCTTTCCATAAATTCTGACATATCCAATCTAATCATTGCTTCTTCACTACCGAAGAAATATGATGCCAATGATTTAGTCAATTCAGTTTTACCAACACCGGTAGGTCCAGAAAATATAAAACTTGCTATGGGTCTATTAGGATTTTTTAATCCAACTCTTGCTCTTCTTATTGCTCTTGAGACAGCCTTTACAGCTTCATCTTGTCCAATTAACCTTTGATGAAGTGTTTCCTCCATATTAAGAAGCTTGACTGATTCAGTTTCTGTTAATTTTTGAACAGGAACACCTGTCCATGAAGCTACAATATGAGCTACATCCTCTTCACTAACAAGTGGACTTTGTAAAAGTTTTGAATCACTTTTTACAGAATTATCTACATCAGATTGATCTCCAGCTTTAGATTCTTTTTTATTGTCCAAAACCTCTTTAATTTTTGCAGACAATTCCATCTCCTTTTCGCGTAGTTGGCCAGCTTGATCAAAATTTTGGTCTCTTACAGATTCTTCCTTCTGTTTTTGAACTTGTCTTAGTTCTCTATCTATTTGTTTTGCTTCGGGGGGAAGTTTGGAGTTTATTAAACGTACTCTACTTCCTGCCTCGTCGATGAGGTCAATAGCCTTATCAGGTAAAAATCTGTCAGATATGTAACGATCCCCTAAATGAGCGGCGGCCTCTAGCGCATCATCAGTAATTTTTAGACGATGATGTTGTTCGTAACGCTCTCTTAGACCTTTTAAAATTTCGATTGTATCTTCTATGGATGGCTCCCCTACCATTACAGGCTGGAATCTTCTTTCTAGAGCAGCATCTCTTTCAATATGTTTTCTATATTCATCTAGAGTTGTTGCTCCAATACATTGGAGTTCCCCTCTAGCTAATGCTGGCTTAAGTATATTTGCCGCATCTATAGCTCCTTCAGCAGCTCCAGCACCAATTAAAGTATGCACTTCATCTATGACAAGAATGACATTACCTGCTGATTTAATTTCTTCCATTATTTTTTTTAACCTTTCTTCAAATTCACCTCTATATTTTGTTCCTGCTACCAAAAGACCTATATCAAGAGTCAAAACTCTTTTATCTTCAAGTATGTCTGGAATATCCCCAGTTTGTATTCTTTGAGCTAGACCTTCTGCGATTGCTGTTTTACCTACCCCTGGCTCCCCAATAAGAACAGGATTATTTTTTGTCCTCCTACCTAGTATTTGAACTACACGATCTATTTCTGAATGGCGTCCAACGACTGGATCTAATTTTGCTTCACTTGCTAGTTTTGTTAAATTTGTTCCGAATTCATCAAGAGTAGCAGTTTTTAAGTTGCCCTTAGTTGTACTTGCCCCTGTGCCAACTTCGGCGGTTTCACCAAGCATCCTTATAACTTGAGTTCTAACCTTTGTAAGGTCAATATTAAGATTTTCAAGAACTCTTGCAGCAACACCTTCACCTTCTCTTATTAAACCCAACAATAAATGTTCTGTACCAATGTAATTGTGGCCAAGTTGACGAGCTTCTTCTAAGGATAGTTCTAATACCCTTTTAGCCCTGGGAGTAAACGGTATTTCTACAGCGACAAACCCTGAACCTCTACCTATTATCTTTTCCACCTCTATCCTTGAATCTTTTAAATTAACTCCAAGTGATTTAAGTACTTTCGCTGCAACCCCAGTTCCTTCTCCAATTAACCCCAAAAGAATTTGTTCTGTTCCAACAAAATTATGACCAAGTCTCCTTGCTTCCTCTTGAGCAAGCATAATGACTTTTATAGCCTTTTCTGTAAATCTTTCAAACATTATAAGGTTAAATTCCTATTAATAACCTACCAGTAATATGTCAATTTTGTGTTCAGAATGAGCTTTTGTGAATACCCAAAAGTATGATTTATCAAATTAAATTTAAATTTTTTAGTGATATAGCAAGAAATTATAGTAATTTCAAGGATTCTGGTTATCCGAACATTTAAATTTTTACATTAATTTGTTGTTAAAATTTTTTCTTTTAAAAGAGCATGTGAACCATCTTTATAATAATTTTTTCTTATTCCCACAGTAGAGAAATCAAAGCGACTATAAAATCTCTCAGCAGGAACATTGCTATGAGAAACCTCTAATAGTAATTTCTTTAAATTTAATTTTTCACATTTATTTATTAAATAGCTCATAAGATAAGATCCAAATCCCTTTTTTCTAAATTTCTTGTTTACAACAAAATAATTTATTTGAGCTTCATCAAGAATAATTTGAAAAACACATATACCAATGACTAAATTTTTAATTAATAACCCAAAGATTTTTGTGCCATCTTTTTTGAATTCATTAGCCCATTGTTCTTTACTCCATAGAGAAATCGTATTTGAATCTAATTCATAACATAAATCAATATCTTTCTTATTTATTTGTTTAATAGATATCATTTATTATGTATTTATATCTAGAAAGTTCAAATCTAAAGTCATTATAAAATATGACAGGTTTGGCAAAGCTTTATTTAAAGTTATTCCATGGAAGAAAAACAATCTTTTTTAAAACAAAAAATTGACTTGGAAAGTCCTAACAAAAATATTATCCCCATTACCACATCCATTGAAAGTGATGGGAAATTGTCAGTTGGTGGATGTTCTATTGAAGAACTAGTTAAAAAATATGATTCTCCTCTTTATATCTTAGATGAAATCACTTTAAGAAATTCTTGTAAAGCGTACAAAAAAGCATTAGAAAAATATTACCCAGGAAAAACCTTGCCCATATATGCTTCTAAGGCAAATAGTTCCATTTTCATGAGTAGTCTTGTTTCCTCAGAAGGTTTAGGACTTGATGCTGTTTCAGAAGGAGAACTATTAACTGCTATTAAAGGTGGGGTTCCAAATGAAAAAATTGTTTTTCATGGTAACAACAAATCAGACAAAGAATTAGAATTCGCAGTTAGAAATAATATTAAGGTTATTGTAGATAATGATTACGACTTAGAAAGATTAGATGAGATCTCAAATTCATTAAATCATGACTTAGAAATAATGATTCGCTTTACTCCAGGAATCGAATGCCATACACATGAATACATAAGAACAGGTTCATTTGATAGCAAGTTTGGTTTTGGAATCGAATATTTGAATAATTTATTTGCAAGCATAAGCGAAACTAAACATTTAAAATTAAAAGGGATACATGCCCATATTGGTTCTCAGATTTTTGAACTAGAACCTCATAAGGATCTAGGTGAAATAATGGTAAAGGTCATTTTAGACGCAAAAAAGTTTGGTCATAATATTGAGGAACTAAATGTTGGCGGTGGTTTAGGTATCAGGTATACAGAAAGTGATGATCCCCCTTCAATTGATCAATGGGTAAAAACAATTTCTTCTTCCGTTGTTGAAGCTTGTAAAAAAAACAACTTAGATTTTCCCACATTAATGTGCGAACCTGGAAGATCTATAGTATCTACAGCAGGTATAACCATTTACAAAATTGGGGCTTTTAAAGAAATTCCTGGTATCAGAACATATTTATCTGTTGATGGTGGTATGAGTGATAATCCAAGGCCAATTACTTATCAATCAAATTATTCTGCATGTTTAGTAAGCAATCCATTTAATATTAATTCCAAAAATAAATATACTATTGCTGGTAAGCACTGCGAATCGGGAGATGTATTGTTTAAAGAAATTGAGCTAGCAGAATGTAAAACGGGAGATCTTATATGTGTTTTTGGTACTGGTGCATATAATAATTCAATGAGTTCTAACTACAACAGAATTCCAAGACCTGCTGCTCTCCTAGTTAAAGATGGAGAGGCAGAAATTATTCAAAAAAGAGAAAGCCCATTGGATCTTTTAAAATATGACGTATTGCCTGATCGCTTTATCAAACAAAATTAGGTACATTTAAATAAATTTTGTTTTTAGTGTGAATTTCTGGGGGATTATAAATTTAAAGCTTTTATTAGATGTCTTATTTGCTGTTGGTTTCGGACTATTATTATTCTCTAGAGTAAAAGAACAACGGACATTATGGCTTCTAAGAGGATATTTGTTTTTAGTATCATCCGCATGGTTTATTCAAAGATATGCATACTTACCACTAACATCAAAATTAATTGATGCTGTAGTCCTCGCTTGCTCTCTCTCATTAGCGATCCTTTGGCAAGGAGAGTTAAGAAGATTAATGGAATTACTAGGTACTGGGAGGCTAGCTGTATTACTAGGAAATCCACCAAAGGAATTTAGAGCAACTTCAACTACCATTACTCAATTAGTTGATACTGCCGGTAAACTCTCTCAAAATAGGAGAGGTGCTTTAATTGTTGTAGATTTAGGGAGTGATTTAAGACCTGAAGATTTTTTATATTCAGGTACCAATATTGAGGCACAATTATCAACTGACCTTTTAATAAATCTTTTTGCTACAGATACTCCTTTACATGATGGAGCAGTTCTTGTGAAAGGAAATAAAATAATTTCTGCTGGCGTAATACTTCCTCTCTCAAGACAAGGAATAAGCAGATATGGCACAAGACATTTAGCAGCATTAGGTATTACAGAAAGATTTGATAGATGTATTTGTATCGTTGTTTCTGAAGAAACAGGTACGTTATCATTAGCAAACCAAGGCAAACTTGAAAGGCCAATTACTAGCAGCAGGTTACAAGAACTTCTTGCAAAATTGATTGGAAATCAAAACTCCATGGGAGCAAATAAAGCATCTTTAAGTAAAAATGTTTCATCCCAAAAGACAGACTCGAGTGATAATATCATCAGTGATATTAATAAAAAAGAGTCAGAAAAATCAGAAATTTTTATTAACAAAAAGGATTAACTTATGAGTTTAGAAAAAGTAATAGACGATAAAATTACTGATTTATTAATGAAAATAGATAAGAAAAAATTGCCCAAGCATATAGCAATAATTATGGACGGCAATGGGAGATGGGCGACTAGAAAAGGTTTACCCCGATCATTTGGACATAAACAGGGCGTCAGTGTATTAAAAAAAATTCTAAAAGCTGCAAAAAATTTAGGTTGTAAAGTAATTACTGTTTATGCTTTTTCAACTGAGAATTGGACAAGACCAACAAAAGAAGTTGATTTTCTTATAAATCTTTTTAGCGAAGTTTTAAAAAACGAAATTAAAGAGATACACGAAGAATCAACAAAAATAAAATTTATTGGAGATTTAACTCCTTTCCCTAAAAATTTAAAAGAAATAATATCTAGTTCAGAATCACTTACTAAAAACAACAATAAATTTTTATTCAATGTTTGTGTTAATTACGGAGGCAGGCAAGAAATAGTAAAAGTTGCAAAAGAACTAGCATTAAAATCTTCTTCTGGAGAAATAAAACCAAGTGAAATTAATGAAGAATTATTTAATTCAGAGTTATTAACTAAAGGAATTAAGGATCCAGAATTACTAATAAGAACTAGTGGTGAAAAAAGGATAAGTAATTTTTTATTATGGCAATTAGCATATTCAGAAATTTATATATCTGACGTACTTTGGCCAGAGTTCAATGAGCATGAATTTCTTAAAGCAATAATTGATTACCAATCAAGAAATAGACGTTTCGGCGGTATAGAATCATTACCAAATGAATCTTTTAAAGATTCTCAATAAATTCCTAATAAAAATGGCTAATTCGAATAATCAGTTATTAAAAGAAATTAGGTTCGATTGGAATAAAGCAGAGATTTTGAAAATACTAAATATGCCTCTTATTGATTTAATGTGGGAATCACAAACCGTTCACAGGAAATTTAACAAATACGATATTCAATTAGCATCATTGTTCAGCGTAAAGACTGGTGGATGCGAGGAAAATTGTTCGTACTGTAGCCAATCAATTTATAGTGCTAGCGAAATCAAAAGTCATCCACAGTTTCAAGTTAAAGAGGTTTTAGCAAGAGCTCAAGTAGCAAAAAATGAGGGTGCAGATAGGTTTTGTATGGGTTGGGCGTGGAGAGAAATTAGAGATGGGAAATCTTTTAATGCAATGTTGGAGATGGTTAGCGGTGTGAGGGATTTAGGGATGGAAGCATGCGTTACTGCGGGGATGCTAACAGAAAAACAAGCTTCCAGACTGGCTGATGCAGGCTTGACCGCGTATAACCACAATCTTGATACTAGTCCTGAGCATTATAAAAATATTATTACGACTAGAACTTATCAAGACAGACTAGACACTATCAAAAGAGTAAGAAATGCAGGAATAAATGTTTGTTGTGGAGGAATAATAGGTTTGGGTGAAACTAATGGCGATAGAGCATCTCTTTTGGAAGTGCTTTCAAACATGAATCCACACCCTGAAAGTGTTCCAATAAATTCATTAGTAGCTATTGAAGGCACTGGTTTAGAAGATAATAAAGATATTGATTCTATTGAAATGATAAGAATGATAGCTACGGCAAGAATTCTTATGCCTAAAAGTAAAATAAGACTAAGTGCAGGGAGAGAAAAGCTTTCAAAAGAAGCCCAAATATTATGTTTTCAATGTGGGGCAAATTCAATTTTTTATGGAGATGAGTTACTCACAACTTCAAATCCATCTTTCCAATCAGACAGAAAACTTCTTAAAGAGGTTGGAGTATCATTTAACAAAGATTTTGAAACTTATGAAAAAACATTATCTTCTTTATGAAAGGCAAAAATTATAAAATAGTTTCTCTTTACTCTTTCTTCCCATTTCAAGAAAACTTAATTCTTGATCTAAAAAATAAATTATTAGAAATCGAAAATGAGAATGATCTTTCAGGCTTGTTAATTTTTGCAAGTGAGGGTATGAATGGAACTATTTGTGCCGAGAAAAATGTAATTGATTTTGTTATTAATTTACTTAATCAATATGCAGCTAATAGAAATTTGAATATTAAAGTAAACTTCTCAAAAGAGAAAATCTTCAAAAAATTAAAAATAAAAATCAAAAAAGAAATAGTTACCATGGGTGTCCCTGAAATAAACCCTGCAGAAAATAATGGGACCTATATTGACTCAGCTGATTGGAATAAGTTAATTAAAAATCAAAATACAATAGTCATTGATACTAGAAATCATTATGAGGTTTCTTTAGGTACATTTCAGAACTCTATAAACCCAAATACAAGCAACTTTAGCGAATTCCCCAAGTGGGTAGATGATCATTTAGAAACCCATTTAGAAAATAAACAGAATACAAATATAGCAATGTTTTGTACCGGAGGAATAAGATGTGAAAAAGCTACTAGTTTGCTGAAAAAAAAAGGTTATAAAAATATTTATCACCTACAAGGGGGTATCCTGCAATACCTTGTCGACACACCAAAAGAAAAAAACTTATTTGAAGGTGAATGTTATGTTTTTGATAAAAGAGTTGCTTTAGATCAAGATTTAGAAAAAGGCTCTTACTCGATTTGTCATGCATGTGGAATGCCAATTTCAATTCAAGATCAAGAAAGGAAAGAATATAGAAAGGGTATCCAATGTCATTTCTGCATAGACCAATTCAGCGATGATGACAGGAAAAGGTTTGAAGAGAGACAAAAACAAATTGATAGATCAAAAGTGGAAAATCATAATATCTATGAGGACTAATTTTCAAAATCATGAAAGTTGAAGAATTAGAAAAATTAGCAGGTTCCATTGGATTATTAATTAAAATTCAAGTTAGAGAAACTATCGGATTATGTTTCTTTAGAATCGTGATTGCAGAACAGAAAGATAACATAATTAAGATTTGGGCGGAAATGAAAGGTTGGACTTATTTAAATAAACAAGGTATTCAGCTTGATACATTAAGAATCCTTAGTAAAGCTCCTGCTTTTGTTTCGGAATTAATATGGGCAACAACTATGGCTTGGGCAATTGAAAAAAAATCAAGCAACAAAGTAAGACTTTTAGCCATTTTTGATAGTGAAGGATATAGTAAAAAACTTGTAAGATATTTCAATTTAATAGGATTCAAAATTGTCAAAGAAGTTGGTTCTAGCCCAGTAGATCTTTTATTAAGATTGATTTGGGGTGGTGCAGGTACACTTATGAACGGGGAATGTATTTCCATATTGAAAAGACTCGAAAAGAAACTCTCGTTAATTGAAGAAAGTTAACCCGCGTGATAACTACTTCTAACTAAAGGGCCAGAAGATACTTTTTTGAATCCTATTTCCTTAGAGAAGCGATATAAATATTCAAACTCTGATGGATCCCAATATTTCTTAACTGCCAAATGATTAAATGAGGGCCTTAAATATTGACCAATTGTAATTTGATCACAATCTATTTTTTTAAGATCATAAATTGTATTTTTTATTTCATCCAATGTTTCCCCAAGTCCTAACATAATGCCTGATTTAGTTTGAATATGAGGAGCAATATCCTTTGACTTTTTTAGTAAACTAAGGGATTTTTTGTAATTTGCACCTCTCCTAACTTCTTTTTGCAGTCTTTCAACAGTTTCAAGATTATGATTAAAGCATATTGGATCTTTTTCTAAAATCATCTTCAATCTCTCAGTCTGAAGGTTATTTGTTTCATCAAGATTTTTGCCTCCACCCCATAAATCAGGAGTTAAAACTTCAATTTTAATTTTTGAATCAATTTTTCTAATCTCATCAATTGTAGATATAAATAAATTTGCACCATGATCAGAGAGATCGTCTCTAGCTACAGATGTCAAAACAACATATTTCAAATTTAGTACTTTCACTGCTTCAGCGACTTGAGTACATTCATCAATATTGATAGAACTAGGTCTACCTTTATTTACCTGACAAAAAGCACATGAACGAGAACATATCGATCCACCGAGTAAGAAGGTGGCAGTTCCTGAGGCATAACATTCTGCTCTATTTGGACATCTTGCTTCTTCACAAATAGTATGAATATTTGATTTTTTGATGAGTGTTTGTATTTTTTCGAATTCTGAAGCTTTACTAATAGGAAATTTAATCCAAGAGGGGAGTCTTAAGATTTTTTCTTTCTTGATTAGATTATTATCCCTCATTGTCTAATTTAGTTTTGTTCTGCCTTCTAAGGCCCTTGCAAGTGTAACTTCATCCACATATTCAAGTTCACTGCCCATTGGGAGCCCATATGCAATCCTCGTAACTTTAGTAAAAGGGGCTAACAATTTTCCAATATAAAGACTTGTTGTATCTCCCTCAACACTTGGGGTCAATGCCAATATGATCTCATCTATTTCAGACTTACTAACTCTTTCTACCAAGCTTCTAATTTCTAAGAGTTCGGGGCCAACAGAATCCATTGGGGATATTAAACCACCAATAACATGGTAAACACCTTTAAATTCTCTGGCGCGCTCCAAAGCAAGCAAATCTTTAGTTTCTGCTACTACACAGATTAGTTTTTGATTTCTTTCAGTATTTCTACAAATTTCGCATTCATCTTCTGAAGTCAAATTGAAACATTTTTTGCAACGACCAACATTACTATGTGCTTCTAACAGAGCCTTGGAAAATTCTCTTATTGTACTTTCAGGTTGTTTCAAAATAAACAGCGCTAATCTTTGCGCTGTTCTTGGACCAATCCCTGGGAATTTCTCAAAATGACCGATTAATTTTGAAAGTGGTTTAGTATAAGTAATCAAAATTAAACTATTTCTAGAGATAATTTAGACGCAAAATTCCGAATTGCCATAATTGTTTGCTTTTAATGTCTTATTATGTTTTTAGTTAGTAATTTCAAACAAAATGAAAAATATTAAATTTAACCCTTTCAAATATTTATTTTTGGTTTTTTTATGCTTAACACTGAGTGCTTGTAGTGGCGGACTAAATGCAGGATTAGAAGCTTATCAAAGTCCTGATGGTAGATATGCCTTTTTGTATCCAACAGGATGGACTAGAGTAAAAGTCGATGGAGGACCTGAAATTATTTATCATGATTTAATAAATAGTAATGAGACCTTAAGTTTAGTTATTTCTGATGTCAATAAAGAGGTTCAATTAGAGCAATTAGGAAGCCCAAGTGAAGTAGGTCAAACATTAATTGATAAAGTCATTGCACCCGAAGGTTCAGGTAGAGAGGTAAACCTTATAAATGCCAATAAGAGGGAGGCATCCAATCATATTTTCTATGATTTAGAGTATGAATTAAATTTAAATGAACAGGCAAGACATGAATTAGCTACTGTCGTAATTGATAGAGGAACACTTTACACTTTCGCTGTGGGAACAAATGAAGAAAGGTGGAATAAAGTTGACGGTATGTTTAGTAACGTAATTGAATCATTTAACTTCTTAATATAGTTTAGAAATTCATACTAAATTCCTACTTGAACATTCCACAAATCAGCATATATTTTGTTCTGATCTAATAGTTTTTCATGTTTTCCGCTTTCAACTATTTTACCTTTATCAATAACTACAATATTATCCGCATTTTTTATAGTGCTTAATCTATGAGCTATTACTATAGTTGTTCTTTCTTTTGTGATTTTAGATAACGATTTTTGAATTAAAGCCTCTGTTTCATTATCAACTGAAGCTGTTGCTTCATCTAATATTAATATTGGAGCATCCTTTAAAACAGCTCTCGCCAAGGCAATTCTTTGACGTTGCCCGCCTGAGAGCCTTTGGCCCCTTTCCCCCACTATAGTTTTATAACCATCTGGTAATTGTTCAATAAATTTATGTGCTTCCGCAATCTTTGAGGCTTTAATAATATCTTTAAGACTTGGGTTGATTGAGCCATAAGCAATATTTTCTTGTACACTGCCATGAAATAAATAAGTTTCTTGACTTACTAAAGAGATACACTTTCTTAAATCCCTCAAATTAATTTCTTTAATCGAAACCCCATCCAAGGTTATTGACCCATTATTACTATCATAAATCCTAAGTAGTATTTTTATTATTGTACTTTTCCCAGAACCTGTTAAGCCAACAATTCCTAATGTTGAGTTATTTTCAATTTTTAAATTTATGTTTTTTAAAGTTAAATCTCGTCCAGGATAATTAAAATTTACATTATTAAAAATAATTTCTCCTTTGATATCTTTAGGTTCAATTTTTATTTTTCCATCTTTTATTTTTATAGGGGTATCTATGAGATCAATTACCCTATCTATTGAAGCCATAGATCTCTGAAAATCATCTAAAACATGCCCCAAAGTAGTTAAAGGCCATAATAGTCTTTGTGTAATAAACACTAAAAAACTATAAGTACCTACATCAAGCCTCTTATTCCAAGTTTCGAAACCTCCAATTAATAGAATCGCTATAAAAGCAAATAAAATTGCAAATCTTATAAGAGGGATAAAAGCAGAAGATAATTTTATTGCAGCCTTATTACTTCTTTGATAATCGAGACTTTCTTTATTTAATCTATTTAGTTCCCATTTTTCTTTAGTAAAACTTTTTATGGTTAAAATTCCACTTAAATTATTATTAAGCCTTGATGCCAACAGTCCAGCTTTATTTCTAACATCTCTGTATTTTGGAGCAAGCTTCCTTTGAAATTTAATTGATCCAAAAAATATAATTGGAATAGGAAAGAAAGCAAATAAAGCGATTTTTGGAGCGACAAAAATCATAGTGCCACCAATTATTAAGACAGTTATAAATAACTGAATAATCTGATTAGCCCCTTGGTCTAGAAATCTCTCGAGTTGATTTATATCATCATTCAAAATAGATAATAGCCTTCCAGTATTATCATTTTCAAAAAAATCCATATCTAATTCCTGGATATGCTCATAAGCTTTTATTCTTAATTTATGTTGCGATAGCTGAGCCAAATTTCTCCATAAAATCGAATATAAATATTCAAAGGAGGATTCACCAGACCAAACTATTCCTGAAGCAAATGCAAGAAAAATTAATTGTGCTGGAACTTCTTTTATTCCAAAACCAGCAATCCATGAATTCTGTTCCTTAACAAGGATATCTACTGCAAGACCAATTATTACAGGCGGAGCTAAGTCTAAAATTTTATTAATTATGGAACTAAGAAAAGCAAAAAATAGTAACCTTCTTTCCTCAATCAGATTTAAATAAAGTCTAATTATTGGATTTTGATTATTCTTAGACCTCATACAAATAATAATTAAATTTTTCTACTATGATTTAAATTTTCTTTAGTTTCTAATTTACATTTTGTTTTTGCATCATGATGACTTGCAGTTTGCATAAATTCTTCGTAGTAACAAGCACAAGTTTCATTTGCAATTTCTTCACTATATACCATTTCTGCTTTCATCATCTCCTCTTTGACACTCTGCAGACAAAATAATTTTATGATTGAATTTTGTTTAGTTTGAGCTAAATAATAACTATTAAAGAAGTTGAATAGTATTATCAGGTTCACAAGAATAAAGAAATTATATTTGCTAGCTTTCATTATCTATCACTAGTTTCTGACTTTAATTTTTTTTAATATATTTTTAGTTTCTCTATGCAGATCTCTGGGTAAATCTACCAAACTGTAATCATTAAAAATCTGTATCTTACCTATGGATCTACCATTTATATTAGTTGAATTACAAATTGAGGATATAATATTTGCAACTCTAACTCCATCAAATTTACCAAAGTTAAATTTGTAAGTTTCAAAAGAATCATTTTGATAATTATTTCTTCTATTTGAATTTCTCATACGATTATTACTATTTCTATTTGATCTATTTCGATCAGAATTATTTTGTTTATTAATCCAAGAATCATCTTCATTAACAAAAAATGATTTATTACCTATTACTAAATTAATCGCCGCCATTGCAATATTTGAGTCATCCATAGAGTATTTTTCTTTTAAATTATCTAATACATCAATAATCAAAGCTTTATTTTCTTCATTTTCATCTTTAGCTAAAGAACTCTCATTAACATTATCTATAAGTTTCTCCATCCTTTTTTCATTTATTATTTTATTACTTGGTATATTAATTTCTTCAATCTTGGTTCTTGTTGAGTTTTCTAAGTTTCTTAGAAAATGTTTTTCTCTTTGATTAACAAATAAAATTGCTTCTCCTGATCTACCTGCCCTTCCAGTTCTTCCAATTCTATGAGTATATGTTTCCTTGTCAAAAGGAAAATCGTAATTAACAACAAGTTTTATCCTCTCAACATCTAATCCTCTAGCTGCGACATCAGTTGCGACAAGGATATTAATAAATCCTTTTTTCAATCTATCTACAGTATTTTCTCTTTGATTTTGAGGTATATCTCCATTAAGTACTGCCACAGTATGACCTGAATTCTCTAAAGCTTCAGCTATTGAAGTAGTAAGTAGTTTTGTCCTAACAAAAATAATTACTCCCTCGTTATTAAGTTCTAGTATTCTTTTTAAAGCATCTAACTTATGATGCCTTTGTACATAAATAAATTTTTGCGAAATTAATTGAGTTTCTTTTTTGACACTTTTGATTAATATTTCGGCGGGATCATTTAGATATTTTTTTGCTATATTTCTTATCTCACTAGGCATTGTTGCTGAAAACAATACCATCTGCTTATTTTCCGGAAGTTGATCTATTATCCATTCAATATCTTCAAGAAAACCCATATTTAACATTTCATCTGCCTCATCTAAAACAAGACAATTAATATCTTTAATTTTAAAAGTCCCCTGCCTTATATGATCCATTATTCGGCCTGGGGTCCCAACTACTACGTCAACTTTTCTTTTTAATGCAGAAATTTGATTTCGATAGTCGGTACCCCCATATATTGCAACCGTCTTGAAATTAGTAGATTCAGAACTATAACTTTTAAAAGATTCTGCAACTTGAGTTGCTAATTCTCTTGTAGGAGTCATAACTAAAACCTTGGCATTTAATTCTTTATTATCTGTAAGTTTTTCTATTAATGGTAATGCGAAAGCTGCAGTCTTTCCTGTTCCTGTTTGTGCTTGACCTAGTAAATCCCTACCTAACATTAGTTCGGGAATTGCAGCTTTTTGGATGGGAGTTGGATTTTTATATCCTTTATTTATTAACGAGTTTAAGATCGATTGATTAAACCCAAAATCGAGAAATCCATTCTCATTATAATCTCCTTTCGATCCTTCCAGTAGTTGAGATTCAATTTCTTTTTTGTTATCTAAGTTCTTGAACTCTAGCAGGGAAGAATCTTCATTCTGAGACTTTTCCTGCTCACTACCAAGAGAGTTACTATCTTTTTTTAAAACCATTTTAAATGCCTAATAATCTTCTGATTAGGCATTCAACAAATATCTAAATTGACTTAAATTGTTGATTAGCCTTACAGAGCCGAATTATTAATCTAACATCTTGGGGTTAAGATATTACAAATTTCTCAAAAATAATTTTTTAATTTAAATAATATATATTTAAAGATTTTTTCGCTCTTGTAACAGCAGTATAAAATAACCTTCTTTCAAAATTATCTCTGCAAAAGATATTTTGATTATCTTTTTTTTCTTTTACAGCATATTGATTTCTTCTATAATTTTGGGACCACAAAATGTTTACTTTTTCAGATTCACTTCCTTGAGATTTATGAATAGTAATGGCTATTGCTGGTACAACATTTTCTAAATTAGATGGATCAATTAATGAGACAATTTCTTCGTTATTATCATTAAATTTTCTAAAAAGATATTTTCTTTTATTTTTTAAACCTATAAGTACTCCAATATCCCCATTTGACAATCCAAGTTGATTATTATTTTTTGTACACATGATCGGAACACCCTCTTTAAGAGTTTTAAGGTCATAGGGTTTTTTTTGACCAAAAACAATTTCATTCAAATATTCAACACTCCATATTCCAGAATTTTTTGCGCATAAAATCAAGTGACTTTGTAAGTCCAGAAATATCTTATCTACTAAATCTTTTTCATTAAGCAATAAATTATCAATACTCTCATCAAATATATATTTTTTTTTACTTAAATTTGAAGTTGAAATATTTAACTTTTTTAGATGACTTGTAATCGAAAATAATAGATCCTTTGGAATATCTTTTTCTCTACTCTTTGAAATAGTAATTTCTTTTGAATTATTATCTTTTTCTAATTCTTTTATCTTTTGATTAAGTAAAGAAAAATCATTATTAAATATTAAACTACTAATTAATGCTATGTCTCCAATATTTCTATAAGTTTTTTCTAAATTTACTACACAAGATTTAATTGAACTATTATCGGAATATTCAAACAAATAATTCCATATAGAACAGTTATTTACTGGAGACAATTGATTTTTATCTCCAACTAAAATAATTTTACAGTCCTTTGCTAGCAAATTTAAAACTGATTCAATTAAATCGATATTAACCATTGACATTTCATCAATTATGAAAATATCAAGCTCTCTTAGTTTAAATTTCAACTTAAGAGATTTATTTTGAGAATTTAAAATCCATCTATGTAAAGTTTGAAATTCTATTTGGTCTAGAAATTTGCTAAAGGAAATATTTTTTTTATCATTAAGAGCTTCTTTTAAACGAGCTGTAGCTTTACCAGTTGGAGCAGACAACCCAATATTTAAAAAGTTATCAATTTGAAGGAGTTCTAGTATTAATTTTATTATTAAAGTGGTTTTACCGGTACCTGGTCCTCCTTGAAGGAAAATTAAGTTTGAATATTTAAATATATTTTTAATTTGATCAATTTTATTATCATCTTTATAAATTATTGAGTTCATTAAATTATCAGTATCTATTTTTTTTAGAAATGAATTAATAACTCTTTCTATCTTTTTTGACCATTTTGATAAGGATAATTTTCTATTTACTAATACGAATGGAGAATGAAGGGAACCAATCAATCCTATATTTTTTAGAACATCTATATGTTTATTGGGCCAGCCATCTTCTAATAATTCAAAGATTATTAAACTATTATCAACATCAATAATAGTTTCACCATTTTTTTCAAACTCTAATAAAATTCTTATTACATCTTTTACGAAATTTCCATATTTATTTTCACTAAATTTGAAAATACCTAAGATTAAATTAAATATATGATCGTATTGGAACTTTTCAATATCTGTAGTAGTTTGAGTCATTCTAAAAAAGGTTATCTAAGTAGTTAATTCTTTTTAAAGGTGCTTTGCTAATAAAAATACCTGGAGATATATCTTCAGACTTAGATTGTTCAAATAATTCAAAATCTGGCAATCCCTTTAAAAACAAATAAATATATCCTCCTAGGTGTTTATGTGGTTGATAATTTTTAAGTCGCCACTTTAATAATCTATGTAATGCTAATAAATAAAGATGAGATTGCAATGGATAATGATGTTTAATCATTTCATTTCTCATATTTTCATAGTTATAGTTTCTTGGTAAACAATCACTATTATCACTACCAGAAATCAAATTACTTTTCCAATCAATTACCCACCATTTACTATCTTCTAATTTATTTCCTACAGGGAAAACACAATCAATACATCCTGAATGAAAGCCTTTATTCATAATTTGAAGATCATTTATTTTATTTGCATATTCTTCACCAAATTCATATTCCTGATCTAGAAAAAAGCAATTTGATATATCATTAGAATTAATATTTCTTCCTTCATAAGATAGGGTTAAATCATATTTGAGTTCCTTAATTAAGTATTCATTTGGAATATCAACTAGTTTCTTATTTTGTAATTCTCTTCCTAAAGATATATTTATGATTCTTAAAATCGCATCTTTTACTTTAAAAGCCAAAGAAGTATCGATTTGATGAAAGTTCAACTCCTCAATAATTAAATCAATTAATTCTTCATTATTATCGTTTCTAAATTCAAATCTTTCTATTATTTTGTGAAGGCAAGTCCCAGCAATAGTTCCTTTTGGAAATTCACTTAAGGGATTTGGATAAGAAAAATAATTAGGATAATTCTTTGAATTATTAAAATTAGAATCTTTGATAATTGATATATTATCTTCATAATCCTTATCTTGATTAATTACTGCATCAATATTTTTATCATTACGTATCCAAGAAGAATAACTTGAATAAGAAATAAATTGATCAGAATTTAATACATTAGATATTTTTTTATTAACGTTATTGATTTTCCAAAGATTATTATTCAATCGCTTGGTTTGGAACTTAGAAAAAATTTCTTTTATTTTCGCTTTTTCTATCTTGACTTCAAAAGTAGACTTATAAATATTGATATTTTCCAAATTATTAAGTAAATCATTATTTAAAATATTATTTGTATCCTCTAAATCATTAAAAACAATAAGTTTATATTTGCTCCTTGTAAGTGCTACATAAATTAACCTCTCACTCTCTTTAAATAAATCTTCTTCTTCTATTAATTTAAATTTTTTAACCTTCGGATAATTATTAGAAATATTAACGTATATATTTCTATCAATATCTGATTTCCAAAGAGGTCCTTTAATTTTATTTGACTTATTTGAAATAATTGAGAGATATGGACATAGGACTATTTCAAATTCGAGGCCCTTACTACTATGAATGGTAGAAAGATTTATTCCATTTTGAAGATTATAATCTTTCGTGAAAAAATCTTCTCCAGTACAAATTCTTAAAATATGATCTAACTGATTTTTGTACCAGTTGAAGACTATATTGAGATCAAAATCATTATTTATTAGTTCTATTTCAACAATTTCTGAAAGTTGAAATAAATTTGAATTTAAATCTGAATCTTGAATAATCGAAGATGACTTGTAATTTATAAGTAGTTCATTAACAATGCTTAAAAAACCTTTTTCTCTAAGTTCTTGGGACCAAGTAATGCATTTATTAATTAAAATTTCTAAATTATTACTAATTCCATGATCAAGTAAATCTTCTAATTTTATTTCTATAAACTTTGAAGTAGCAAGCAAGGTTATATTTTTTAAAGACCTCGGATTTAATAAACATTCAATGAATAAAAATAGTAGAGAACTTGCTTCTGTATCAAAAATATTTTGTTTATTTTGAATTTTGCATGGGAGGTTAAACTGATTTAATTTTTTTTTAAAATCTAAGCATTGCGAATTATTTAATGTAAGGATCGCAATTTTATTAATATCAATTTCTTTATTATTTAGAATAAAGTTAACTATGTAATGAGTTACAAGATCCTCTATATCAGTCTCTTTTTTTGAAAATTCTACAATTTCAAATACATCCTTAAATTTAAATTCAGAATTAATATTTTCACTAATTCTTGATGTTAATTTACTATAGTTTAGTTTTGATTGTTTAAGTCCATTCCTATAAAGTTTATTAAGAACATCGATTAACTTTTTTGAGGATCTATAGTTATCTGTAAGACTAAAAACTTCAATTGCATTTGATCTTGCATCTAAGTAAGTTTCAATATCTCCACCTCTAAATTTGTAAATCGCTTGTTTCGGATCACCTACGCAAAGTAAAAAATGATTTTTTGTATTAAAGAACTTTTTTATTAAATTCCACTGAGTAATATCTGTATCTTGGAACTCATCAACTAAGACACATTTAAATCTTTTTTGAATTTTAGATAGAGTATTACTATTACTAATTTCCGAATCTAGAAATGTATTTTCTACAGTCTTTATAAGATCATTGAAGTTGAAAATAGAAAAACTTTTCTTTAATTCAATTAATTTTATATAAGCTAATTGGGTAAATATTCTTACAAATTCAGTAAAGAAACCTTCTTTAATTTTATAAATTTTTTCTTGTAATAAATTAAATTTAGTAAAATCTAATTTTAGATTATTTTTATTAATTTCTTTAGATATATTTTCAATGTAAAAATATTTAGATAAAAGATCATCCTTAGAAATATCATATATAAAATCAATAACATTTTTTGAATTAAGTCTTTTGTTAATCTCTTCAATCCAACAATTTATTTGATTAAACTTATCATTTCTTGGTTTTGCAGCATATATTTGACTTTTTCCACCACTCTCCTTAATTAATTTTCCCAACTCTATGAGTTGTAAAAATAATTCCTTACCTTTCTTATTCCATTCAAAACAAAACTCGTTCCAATTTAAATAAAAAAATTCATTAAAATAATTATTTAAATCAATAATCTTATATTTATTATTTATTTGAAATTTACAGATATTTTCTTGATCTATATTTTTTAAAATTTCTACAAAAAATGACTTATTGATCCTACTTCCAAATCTAGAACTTATTTTTTTTTTGTTAACTGTTGAAATAAGCTCATGATTAAGATTCAGAAAATCATCAATCCACAAATTATCTACAACATCTTTATACAAATTATCAATATTATTCTCAATATATGGATCTTGAGTTGCGCCTATTTCAATACTATATTCATCAATAATATTATTACAAAAAGCATGAAACGTAGTTACTTTTAACTCATGGAATTGATTTATAAAATTATCAACTTCTGAAATTATTTTTTCCTTAGATTTATCTTTATCTTTAAAATTTAGATACCAATCCTTAAGAGTATTATCTATCTTACTTTCATTATGACTATGCAAAAATAATTTTATATTATGAAATCTCAAAAGTATTTTTTCTCGTAATTCAGAACAAGTATTTTTTGTAAAACTTAGCAAGAGTATCTCACCTGGTTTAACTTTTTTCTCCAAAACATTTCTTAAAACTATGTGAGCCAAGGTAAAACTTTTACCAGTTCCTGCACTTGCTTCTACTAATTTAAACTGATTATCTAATTTAATTTGATTAATATCCATTTCTTTATTGAATTAAACTTTGACCTCATTTTTATAAAGTAAGTAATTCTTAAATTTATTCATTAAATATTTCTCTTCCAAGGCAATCTTAAATTTAATTATTAAAGCTAAACTTATTGTCAAAAATAAATAATAAATAGATGATTTTATTATAAAAACTCCAATGGAAATAAATATTAAAGAATAGTACATAGGATGACGCGTAAATCGATAAATACCTGTAGTAACTAGATTGCTATTGTTTATAGGTCTTGGGAAAGGGGATAAATTTCTACCTAAGTCTTTAATTGAAACTAAAATTATTATGAAAGCGATTATGATAATTAAAATACCCAGGAAATAAGAAAATGGATTTGCTTTTATTATTTGTTTTTGTGGAAGAAATTCCCATTGAAAAAAAATGAAGACTAATAATAAAGAACTGTGAAAAAACAAGCATTAGATCATAAGCAGATTTAAAAAAATTTTTTAACTGAAATTTAGACATTTTTATTTCTTTAATGCTTTAATTAGAGGACCATATAATCTGCATGATAATTGATCAAAATTATTATTTCCAAGAAAGAAATCTGGTTCTTTTTCATTGCCAAAACACATTTTCATTTCGATATTATCTCTTTCTCCTTTAGAAAAATTTTTATTGCCAATCCATTTATCTGTAAAAGCTTTTTTTTCATTTTTTGATTTTATTTTTGCTTCTACATATTTATAAGCACTTTCTGGAGGAAGAGGAAAACATTTTTCAGAATAATTTTTAAAAATATTTATGTACTCTTCCAAAATTAGATTTGATTGAGTTGCTCCAGGTGATTGAATAATTTGCGATTTATAATTATTTTCTGTTCTAAAAATTACTTTAGTACTTTTTATATTTCTCTTTAATGAAGAAATAAAGAGTAATTTTATCCAAGCCTCAGACAAACTACTTAAACTTAGTTTCGCATGAATCAATTCAATTACGGTGTCCTCAGCGATTAAATATTCTTCTTTATTTGCATTTAACTTAACATAGATTTTATTAATCTTATTATGTTGACTCAAACTTGCACATAGACTGCTTAATAAGTCTTTGATTTCTTTTTCTTTTGTAAAAATACTATTTTTGGGCATAATAATACCATTTTCAGCCAATTTATCATTAATATTTAATTCATTTAAATCATCAATAATATTATGATTATCAATCTCTACTTGCTGGATTATTTTTGTAATTAGTTGCGACTTTTGCAGATTGCTTACATACTCCTCGTTTGGATGATGAATAAATATTTCTTTGGGAGAAATATTATTTTTATTAAGCCAATATTTTTGGGGAGTCTTGAACCAATAAATCAATTCTGATAATTTGTAATTTTTAATATCAAGTTTTTTTTCATTCCAATTTATATCTTCTATTAAAGAATAATTACTTTTAACAATCTTAGATTTATCAAAATCAATTATTTCATTTTTATTTAAATCAGAATCTTTAATTATTAGTTCTCTTTGGCTTTGGTTTAAGAAACTATCAAAAAAAGAAATTAATTCTTTTATAGGAAAAGAAACATCTAACTTTTTATTGTCTTTATCATTTTTTACCCAAGTAACTATAAATTTATCTCTGCAGGCAATTAACAACTCCAGAAATGCATATTTCTCTCTTTCAAAAACAGATGGATCACCCAACTGATATTTGTTTTTTAATAAATTAATGTTTTCACTCTTTGATAATTTTGGATAATTAACACTATTCATGTCTATTAGGAAGATAACCTTATGTGGAATATGCCTTGAATTCTCAATATCACTTACAAGGATCTTGTTGACTCGTGATTTGCTTTGATATTTAATTTTATTAATGCAAGAAATTAAAATTTCTCTAAAAACTTTTAACAAGATAAGATCATCAGGTATTAAAGGTATTGCGTGATTATCAAGAATTCTATTTATTTCACTTATTTCTAAATTGAAATTTGCATTAGAATCAGCAATACTTTTTAATATAAACTTTATCTTTTTAACCCAATTCGAGTATGAAAAAGATCCCCTTATCAAATTAATATATTTTTTTAAATGAATTAATATTTTAACCCATTTGTTAAAATCCAAACTTATATTTTTATAGCTAAATGGTTTTAAATTAAAAGTACTTAAATTTACTTCTTTGTCATAAATTAAGCCTAAAGTAATTCTATTTATACACCAATCTAGAGTATTTTTCTCTTCACCTAATCTTTCTTTATCATCTAATCCCCAATGAAAACCAGCTTGGGTAAGTAAGAAAATAATTTCATCCTTCTCAGAAATATTAAAATCAAAAATGTTCTGAGTTACTTTTTTCGAAAGAATATAATCTATTTTTTCAAGTGTAATTTTCTCACTTGCTATTTCAGTGATGTCAATAAGAAATTCATAAATGCCTGAAGATTCATGACTATCCTCATCAATAAAAAAATAAGGTATCTTTTCACCATTAATTAACTCATTATTAAAGATGTACCTTAGATAAGGTTTAATTAAATTAGTTTGTGGAGATAAAACAGCAATATCACTATATTTAATATTCTCGCAAGAATTTATTATTTCTATAATTTTATTTCTTAAATATTCAAATTGACTATTATGATTAAAATGCTCACAAAGTAATATTGAATCATCCCTTTTACTTACTATAAAATCAACGCTATTATTATCAATTAGTCTTTTTTGTATTTGATTAAGTAGAGGAATATCTTTCTTATTATGAAAATTAGTTGTTGGATCGAGATAAATAAGATTATTTTTTAAATTTATACCTTCTGTATAAATATTTTCATCAATTAATTTCTGAAAGTTTGCTCCAAATTTACCAAATATTTTCTCTATATTTGTATTATTTAAATTCAATTTACTTTCATTATCATTAAATTCCAACTCACCTTCAAGAAAATTTATTCTATTCCATAAATCTTCTCCAGGAGATAATAAATACAAATTTACCTTAATAAATTTTGAAAGTTCTGAATAAAATTCAATATGTAGTTTAGATAAGTTATTATCTGAAAAAATATAAATTTGATTTGGTACTTGAAATTGAACTTTTTTAATTTTTCTTAAATTCTTTATTACTTCAATCATGTATAAACATGATGGCTTTTCAGATATCTTTTCCTCCAATAATTTATATAAAATAGGTTGCCAAAATTGATCTGAGTTTAAATTCTTAAATAGATTAGATGAATTAATTTCATATCTATTCCATTGAGCAATCATTTCAGGTCTAAAAATCAGATAATCAATAAAATTATTCGTGATCTTTTTTGTCAGATTATATATGTCTCCATCAATTGTCTTTTTATTATCCAAATATTTATTAATCCAATTTCTAAGCGGAAATGATTCTTTAAAGCTATTTAATTCTTCCAAGGAATCAACAATACCCCATTTAATTGACTCAAAATTCCATGCGCTCATATCAAGTGCAGGGAAAAAATTTGTCAATAAAGATTCTGTATACGTTGATATTGTCTTTAATTCATAAAGAGCACTTATTTTGTTTTTTATAGTTATTTGTTCACGTAACCAATTCCCCAAAAAGTAATTGGGGACTACTATTTCTAATTTCTCATTTATAGGCGGAGGACATATTTTTAATTCCTCTGCTAACAGCTCAGTAATTACTTCAATTTTATTTGACTTATAAAGATTGAGCAATTTTCTAGATGGTTATATTACTCAACTTTAAATGGATCAATTATTTCTGCATTAGGAAATTCGAATTCCCCCACAGCAACAAACTCTAAACGAAGCTTTAAAAAAGTTATAAATTTTTTATCAGTCGATAAAACAACTGCTGGGGTAGATGGGATTTTTGCTTTTAGATCAGCAAATTGGGTGGTTTGTAAAAATGATGGATTTTTTAAGAGCCAAAAATCTATTTCTTTATTATTTTCTTTATAGTTCCTTATCCTCTCTTTCAAAATTTCATCAAGTGGTTCTTCAACAGTTAAAAACTTTTCACTTGCTGCGACGAAAAAGTATGTTGTCATTTTGAAATTTAATTTGATGCAATAAGGGACTTCATTTCACGTACAGACTTTTCTAATCCTATCGCCAAAGCCCTTGCAACAATACTATGACCTATGTTCAACTCGTTCATATTGTTAATTGATGCAATTTTTTTAACATTATTGTAGTTCAGGCCATGACCAGCATTAACAACTAATCCAAGGTCATTTGCTAAATGTGTAGACTCTATAATCCTTTGGAGCTCTTTATATTGTTCAGATCCAGATAATTCAGCATATTTTCCAGTATGTAATTCTATAAAGTCAAACCCTATTTCTTTAGAATAATTTATCTGTTCACCAAGAGGATCAATAAATGCACTCACTTCTATATTTGAATCCTTCAAATTTCCAACAAAATTCTTAAGGTATTGCGCATTACTTTTTAAATCCAACCCGCCTTCAGTAGTAACTTCCTCTCTTTTCTCGGGTACAAGCGTTACATAATCGGGAAGAATTTTTTTTGCAATTTCTAACATTTCTTCTGTAGCAGCCATCTCTAAATTGAGTTTTGTTTTTATAGTCTCTTTCAGAAGGAATACGTCTCTATCTTGTATATGTCTTCTATCTTCTCTTAGATGCACTGTTATGGAATCTGCCCCTCCTAATTCAGCTAAAAAAGCAAATTGCACAGGGTCAGGCTCGACAGTTTTCCTTGCTTGCCTTACATTTGCAATATGATCAATATTTACTCCTAAAGTAGCCATAATTTTGAAAATCTTAGTTTCTAGACAATCTAGTAACCGCCCAATAATAGCTAATAAAAAAAGACAAACACCTAAATTATTAACATATAGTAAATTGAACTTGAAGAAGAATTCCTTAAATATTTGGCATAAAATCAACCCTGTTTTGGGATTTATTGCAATGTTCGTTACTCAGGACGTTGTTTTGAGATTCTTTTTTAGAAAAAAGAAAATATTAAAAAATGGGTTTTCGATTCCCATAAATTCCTCTATCATTTTGGCTCCAACCCACAGATCAAGATGGGACGGCTTAATACTCACAATGGCAATGGGTAGAAGGGTAACAAAAAAGGATTGTAGATTTATGGTTACTAAATCCGAAATGAGAGGAATACAAGGTTGGTTTTTAAAAAGACTAGGATGTTTTTCAATAAATCAATTATCGCCATCTCTCTCAGCTTTAAGATATGCAATTGAACTTATAGAAAAAGGAGAACAGCTAGTTGTTTTTCCCGAAGGAAAAATTAATAGATATGGAAAAAAATTAGTTCTGAAAGAGGGACTATATAGATTAGCTAGATTAGCTACCAAAAAAACAACATCTATTAATATTATTCCAATTGGAATTGCTTACAGCAAAATACCTCCGAACTTTAGGGGCGAATTTTGTTTATCCTTTGGGAAACCAATACCAATTAATGATTACTCAATCTTAACTATCAAGGAATTTAATAAATTTCTAAATGAAAAAATGACCCAAGAGGAAGAAAAAGCATTAAAAAATGTAGGTAGATGAAACTGTAATAAGTTACTATAAATTTTAATAATTGAAAAAGAAAATGAAATTCTTAAAATTAATCCCAATTTTATTTATATTTTTTGGAAATGTTCCTCACAAAAATGAAGTTCATGCAGAAATAAAGAATCCACAAGACTTCAGAGTACTCTCAAATAAGAGTAAAAAGCTTTCCATCTCAAACGTTGAATATTTTATAAAAGAAGGTGATAAATATATTAAAAACGGGGATTTTGAAAAAGCTAAGGATTTTTATTTAGACTCTAGAAAATTAGCAAAGCAACTTGCGTCTTTTTATTCTGATCTAAATTCATCTTTCAAAGGAATTGATGCGAGAATACCAAATGAAATGCAAAGGAAAGGTAAGCAAACATTACAAATTTTGGCAGAATCAAATGAGAGATTAGCCTCTTTATATATAAAAACTGAAAAGCCTGAGGTTGCAGTACCCCTACTTGTTGAGACAATTAGAATAATGTCACCTAATAGCCCTGAAGGTAAAGAAGCTTATGAAAGATTGATCCAACTTGGATTTGTTGAGACAAAATACAAAGGTTGATTAAAATTCACTATGATTACCAAAACAGAAGTTATTAAATTAATCACTAAAAAAATTCCAAGTTCCCAAGTTTTTGTTGAAAACCTCAAGGGAAATGATCATTTGCAAGTAACTGTAATTGCATCTGAATTTAATGGATTATCATTAGTTAAACAACACCAGCTAGTATATTCTGCTTTGAAGGAAGAATTAGCTTCAGAGGCTATCCATGCACTGGCATTAAAAACAGAAACTCCAAATTGAATTATGGACAACCCAACAAAAGATAAAATACAAAAACTGATTGATTCTAATCCAGTGATGGTTTTCATGAAAGGGACAAAATTAATGCCTCAATGTGGTTTTTCCAATAATGTAGTTCAAATACTAAATTCTTTAGGGGTAGAATTTGGTACTTTTGATGTTTTAAGTGATTTCGCCATAAGGGAGGGTATCAAAGAATATTCAGATTGGCCAACAATTCCTCAAGTTTACTTAAAAGGAGAATTTCTTGGTGGATCAGACATTCTTATTGAAATGTACAACTCTGGATCTCTTAAAGAAAAAATCGAAATTGAATTAGCGTCTTAAGACAATTAGTGAGTATAAATACTTTATAGATTAATAAAAATTAATATTTTAAATCCTTTTTTTATCAAAAAAACCTTTATTTCCATCTCCATCTGGATCAATAAAACTTGACGGATCTAGAATCCATCTTTCAATTAATCTTTCTAATTTCTCTTGATCCTTTTGCTCTAAACTACTGCAATTCCTTAATGCTTGGAGATAACCATCACTATATAATTTAAGATCAGATGGAGTATGAAAACGAGTAACTAAGTCCTGGCAACTATCGCAAATTGATTGAAAGTGACGAATTGCTTTAGGGTTTTCAAATGATGTCATAATTCGATAAATTCTGATTTTTATTTTGCATTTGTTATACCTTATTAAGAACGATCAAAAATTGCCTGGCCAAACAGTAATTAAGAATGCAATCAACTGAGCAAATCTTAGCTTCAACTCCTGGCAGTTCACAATTGCCTACGAGCTCTCAAACTCCTTCAAGAGTTCTAGTTGTTGAACCTCACCCCACACTTAGAACAGTTCTTGTGCAAAGGCTTCGCCAAGATGGCCATTTAGCTGCAGCGGTAGGTACAGCTGCAGAAGCTATTGACTTATGCAGAGAACAATCACCTGACTTATTAGTTAGCGCAGAAATACTCGAGCAGAATACTGCAATGAGACTAGCCCAACAACTTGGGTCTTCAGTCATAGTTTTAACGGCAAGATCAGGTGTTGAAGCATTAGTAAATCTATTAGATGAAGGGGCAGATGATGTTCTCAGAAAACCTTTTGGCCTCGAAGAGCTTGCAGCAAGATGCAGAACACTCCTAAAAAGGGGAAGGATAGGATTACAAGAAAAAGTTGAGGTTGGACCTTTAGAGGTTCATCTTCTTTTAAGACAAGTTACTCTAAGCGAGAAGCCCGTAGAATTAAGCCCTAGGGAGTTTGCACTGCTTTGTGCTCTTCTAATGCCCCCTGGAATGGTAAGAAGTCGTCAAGAGCTCTTAAGGATGGCCTGGCCGCCCTTCAGTGGTGGCCCTAGGTCTGTAGATACTCAGGTATTAACTTTACGGAGAAAATTAGAACAGGCTGGACTGGGAGAAGGTGGTGGAATAACCACTGTTAGGCAACAAGGTTATAGATTCAGTATTGATAACATTTAATTGAGAAAAGCAAAAAGTTCACCAATAATCATTAAAACTGATATTAATGTCAGTAATTTATATGTCCATAGTGGTGATATGTAAGATATTTCATTAATAGCAATTCCAGTATTACTGGAAACAATTAATAAGAATTTGTCAAAGTTTTCCACTCTTTGTGGGACAAGAAAATTATCACCTTGAAAAGTATTAAAATAATAAACTTTACTACCCTGGCTGGTTGGCAAAGATTTGATTAATTTAATATCTTTCCAAGTTATCTCCCAATTTTTTTTCCCTAAGAATTTAGAAATAAAGCTACTTTTATATGAAATTTTATTACTGCAAGTTTCTACATAATCACTAGTGATATTGATTATCAAATAAAGTCCTAAAGAAAAAATTATAATAGAGGGGATTTTTAATTTTTCGATTGAAATAATTGGTAAAGGAATTGTAAGGGCTAAATAAAGTGAAATTAACGAACTTTTCACAAAAAAAAGAGTTTTAAATTTTACTATCATTTCAGAAGGATCCTTTTAATCGGGCAATTTAAAAATGTTTAGGTTTAACTTTGCACCTATTTTATGAGCACATGCGTATCCACTAAAAGCAACTGCATTTAGACCTTGGCCAGGGAAGCATGAATCCCCTACACAATAAAGGTTTTGAATTTTTGTAGTGTTGAAAGGCATTGGCAAAAGTCCAAGCAACTTTTTACTGGGAATTGGCCCATAACTACCTTCAAATCTCCCAAGAAACTTCTTATGAGTTTTGGGAGTACCAATTTCTCTGTGATCAATATTTTGTTCAAGATTAGGAAGAATAGTTGATATTTTTTCAACAAGAAATGAAAAATATTTTTCTTTCTTTTGCAAATATTCTTTCCTTGATAGGCCTTCCCATTCCTTCATCGATGAAGGAGTAAATGCATGTACGATATGTTTACCTTCTGGAGCCAAGGACGAGTCAAGCAAAGTAGGTATAGAAACAAAAATAACTCCCTTTTCGCTTTCTAATGCATCCCAATTTTCAACGATTATATGATGACAATTAAAATTATCAGATATTAGATTTTTTTCTACTCCAAGGTGAATCGAAACAAAAGAAGGCGAGGGTTTATAAGTTTCTGACCACTTATATTCACTTTTTGGCACGTTTTTACTAGAAATTAATCCTTTGGTATTATCTTTTAATCCAAATGTATCCCATCTAGTGGAGTTGGACACAACAATATTTGAATATATCTCTTCTCCATTTGAGAGCTTAACTCCTACCGCTTTCTCATCTTTTAGGAGGATTTCAGTAACATTGGCTTTATATCTAACTTTTCCTCCTAATTTTTCAATACCAGAAACAAACTTCTCTGCTATCGTTCCAACTCCCCCTTTTGGATAATTTATCCCCCCAGCATGCCTATCTGTAAATACCATTCCCGCATTAATCATAGGGGTTTTTAGAGCTGGCATTACAGACCAACAAAAACATTCGATATCGATAAATTTTAAAAGTTCAGGATCTTTTATAAACTTTCTCGCAACATCTCCTGCATTTGCTGGTAACCATCTTGCTAACCCTAAACAGGATAATGGAGATTTAAAGAAAACTTTAAAAAGATAACTTGGATCCTCAATTGATAAAAGAGGCATTGAATCTAAACATTTAAATACACTTGCACAAGTATCGTAGAATTTCCTTATACCCTTTTTTTCCTTGGGGAAACTCGCTGATAATTTGCTTATAAATTGCTCATAATTTTTATCTACAGAAATATTAAAGTTATTTGGTAAATGATATTCCAGTTGAACAGGATCGGGAATAGTTTCGCATTTTTCATTTACATCTCTCAAAGCACGAGTTAATAAATTGGTATAACCTTTCTCTCCAAATCCAAAAATCATTGAAGCCCCTACATCAAAGGTATAACCTTTTCTCTTAAAAGAGCCTCCACTTCCACCTGGAATAATATATTTTTCAAGAACTAATACTTGAGCTCCTTTCGCCGCCAATTGTGAAGCAGTTACTAACCCTCCTATTCCTGAGCCAATAATAATTGCATCGAAATTTTCATTATTTAATTCCATTTTTTGGATCTCTGATAACTAATCTTAGTAAATTTTGCTAAGTAAGTGGTCTTTATCAAAACAAGAATCTAGTTTATTTTTAAAGTCATTCAAGGCTTCTGTAGATCTTTCTTGATAAGCTTTGTACCTTAATCTTTTATCTTTTATTCTTTTAGAAAGTTCTGGAACCAAACCAAATGAAGCAGGCATTGGTTGAAATTTATTCTTTTTCTGATTAGATAATATTTGATTTTTGTTACTGATAAAATTTATTAGAGAACCAATCATTGATTCATCAGGAAAACTAACTGGTTTTTTGCCCTTAGCTAATAAGGATGCATTTATTCCTGCAAGCAAGCCCCCTGCTGCTGCTGCTGCGTAACCTTCCGTCCCCGTTATTTGACCAGCAGCAAAAAGGTTATCTCTTTTCATAAATTGCAATGTCGGTAAAAGTAATTTTGGAGATTCTAAAAAAGTATTTCTATGCATTACTCCAAAACGTACAAATTCAGCCTTTTCTAAACCTGGAATCAACCTAAAAATTCTTTTTTGTTCAGACCATTTGAGGTTAGTTTGAAAACCTACCATATTTAGCAATTTTCCTTCTAAATCTTCTTTCCTTAATTGGACAACTGCATGAGGTCGCTTTTTCAATCTATTCTCCCTATCAAATAAATCTCCCCATTTTGGATTCCACAAACCAATAGATTTCAATGGTCCGAATCTCATTGTATCAACTCCTCTTCTAGCAATTTCTTCAATTGGCAAGCAAGCTTCAAAGAAATTAGCTGATTCTTTCTCAAAGTCTTTTAAATTAGCTTGTTCTCCTTCTATTAGTTCATTTCTGAAATGGATGTATTCATTTTTACCCATAGGGCAATTTAGATATGCTGGATCTCCTTTGTCGTACCTACTAGCTTTAAATACAATCTCTTGATCAATAGTATCTCCATAAATAATAGGACTAGCGGCATCAAAAAAATGACACTCATCAATACCTGTAAATGCTTGAATTTTATAAGACAATTCATCAGCAGTTAATGGACCAGTTGCGAGGATAGTTATATTTTCTTTGCTTGGGATATCCAACTGTTCAAATCTCTTAATTTCAATCAAAGGATGATTAGATAAAGCATCAGTTAAAGCGATACTAAATTTAGATCTATCAACTGCCAAAGCGCCACCTGCCGGTACAGCAAATTTGTCTGCAGTTTGTACTACCAATGATTTAAAAATTCTAAGTTCTTTTTGCAATAGACCTGCAGCTCTATCTGGACTTAAAGCTCCAAAACTATTACTACAAACCAACTCTCCAAATTCACCCGTATGATGAGCTGGAGTTGATTTGATAGGTCTCATTTCAACTAGTTTGACTGGCACACCAGAATTTGCTACTTGCCACGCAGCTTCTGATCCTGCGAGACCAGCACCAATAACAATTACTTCTTTATCTAACAAATTGGATTAATCCTTGCCCAAAAAGTCCCTATTGAATTGCTCTCTTGCTGGTTTTTGTATGTTGAAAATAACCCAAGCTAAAGCGGCAATAATGGGTGCAAAAACTACGATTGCTCTAAGCATTTTAAAAATCCTATTACTTAATTAAATTATTTTAACTTTTAAGTGTAAATTTAGAGAGAAATTTTAATTTTTTATTTCATAAGTTAAGAATTGTTTTTCTATTGTTCAACTTGAGATAAAAAGTTGTTTTTTTTACCTTAAAAAGGGATAATTTCATATGTACTCGATTTTACAAAATGGGTCGCTAGCTCAGCGGTAGAGCATCCGGCTTTTAACCGGCTGGTCCTGAGTTCGAATCTCAGGCGACCCATATTTTTAAATTGAGTTCATCTTATTAAAAGTGAAAGGAAATAGCTTCCAAATTTCAATTAACTTACCTAACTCTTGTAGTTTTTAATTATTTAAGTATTTCAAATTAAATTTCAAGCAAATTCGTCCCTAGATAAAATCTAGGATCATCATTAGGATGCTTTTAATATGAAGCAGTTCTAAATCTTATCAAGTTGCTGAGAATACTATTTATTTAAAATTTAAATTTAATTGTTATTAATTATCTGAAATTTCTTTTTTCAAGGCGAACCAAGCGAAATTATTTAACACATATTTGTAACAATACTGTAAATTTAAGAGATATACTGTACTTTTTAGTGAAATCTCGCAAAAAAACTAAAAATTACTTTACAAAGCTTCATAATTACTGTTACAATATTCACATACTTTTATCATTTTAATCATGACACCTGAAGCAGAACGTTTTAATGGTTGGGCAGCAATGTTAGGTTTCGTTGCAGCAGTAGGAGCATATGTGACTACTGGACAAATCATCCCTGGCTGGTTTTAAATTTTATTAATACAGAATTTAATATTTAACTGTTAGCATTTTTATATATCTAATAGTTATTAAATAACCCTTAATTATCCTCAATTTTACGAAATTATAATTTCATATTATATTTTCAAAAACTTGAGGATATTTTTTTAGTTTATTTAGTTCTAAATTTCTTTCCAAAAAATTATTTGCTAATTAACAGAAAAAATAACAGGAATTAGCCATAATTCTTTTTACGACGACAATAACGAATTGCGGTTGAATTAACTTGATCTCTCTAGGTTCGATTTAGAAAAACCATAGCAGAATTTTTAAAAATTATTTATTTAAATTTTCTTTTTATCTATATTATCCAAGCATGTAGAACATAATAAATGACCTTTTTTACTCCAAAATGTTTTTGTTGATCTCTCTATATCCTTTCTACAGATTAAACATTTAAAAATTGGAGCCATTGAGTTATAAATTTATGAAATAAGTTTTCTATAAATATTAATATTTAAATTAAATTAATACTATAGTTTAAAGCAATGTACATAAATCAAAAAAATCATTTTTATCTA
>MWOX01000132.1 GCA_002026005.1 Prochlorococcus sp. HOT208_60m_808M21 | reverse complement strand
TAAAATCCAGATTCACCTGAAGAAATTAAAGCCACTTTTATTCCCTCTTCAGCTAGTTTAATTGCTTTACTGCATCTCTCTTTTTCCTTAGTAAGTTTACTTTCAATTAAAACCTGATCATTCCTTTTTAAGGGTTTTATTAAATCTAAATACATTTTGTATCCAATCCAAACAGTACATCTTGAAAGTGCTTTTCTTGCATTATTGGTTAGGAAGGAGATATCACCGGGCCCACTTCCAATAATATGGATCTCACCATGGGTTGGATTATATTGATTTTTTGATTCTGCTACAGCGATAGTTACTGCCCCAGATTGATTTTTGAAAATTCTTTTTTCTTCTAATAATTTTGATTCTTCTCCTGCTGCGAGTAAGCAAGAGGCTTCTGCTACAGAAGGTGTACCAATTTCTTTTTGCACGACATTTGATGGATTTGGAACAATTATTGTTGAAAGATCTTTTTTACTAAAAAACTTTATAGGTAAGTTTTTTTCTTCAGAAAGTTCTAAAATTCCTTTCTCATCTTTTTTTTATATTTATAGTTGCAAATCCAGCAATTGATTGCTGCGATAAATTTCCTGACTCCAAAAGATGATTTAAAGAATTTGCTATTAAATCTTTGCTTGTATTTCTTTCACATCCAATGCCAATCCATAATACAGGCGGGTGCCAAGTTGTTCCATGATTTTCGAATATACTCACATGAAATGTTGAATCTGGTTTTTCAGTTTCTTTTTTATCAATTTGATTAATAATCTCAGCTGATTCTGAAGTTTTCCATAAGCTATTACCAGATAATTGTTTGCAAAATATTTCTTCGTTTTTAGCATGTTTAATTACTAGTTTTGACCAATCGTTTATTTTGCCAGATCTTTTCCACCCCCATTGATTACCAAATGCATCAAGATTTAAGAGGCTTTGATCATTGGAATTATGAGTTTCTATAATTTCGCCACCAAGTAAATTAGCAATTTGACATGAAATATTTTGCGTATTTGACTGATGTAAGCCAATTAATGGAACTATCTTGGAACATTTGTTATCTATAACTATTACTCCTGGATCTTGATCTTTAGAGGTTAAAAATGGATTTATTATGCGTATTGATGCAGCAATTGAGCCTATAAAAATTATTAAATCTATCTTCGGCCATTTTTTTAGTAATATTTCTCTAGGTTTTTGTACTTTAATAAGTTCATTTTCTTTTCCATCCTCTTTTGAAGAACCCGCAATATATATGTCTTTGACAAATTCGGTTTTTTTAAGCCTTTTTAAAATTTCTCTTGAATTATTAGATAGACCTATCGCAATGCCTTTCAAATTAGAAACTATTGATAGTAACTTTAAAATTATATCCTGTCGCTGGATTTAAAAAATTTTCTTTGAAATATAAAAAAAAATTTAAGAAATTTATATAAATTTTGAGTAAATATACTCATAATTTAGTCATAGACTAGAATTTAACAAAATATTCATATAGTAACAATCATTAGAACATTTGTTACGTTAATGCATAACGAAAGAATCTTTGCCTTATTATTTTTGAAACGAATATCTAAAGTTCCGATGGATTCGTTTTCTTGAACATTATTATTAAAAATAGGTTCAAGATCTGATCAATCGGCTTTAATGTCAATTATTTTCGAGGTGCTAGATGACCATCAGCCCACCAGAAAGTGGAGAAAAAAACAAAAAAGTTTTGGAAGATCCTGTCAAGGCCGATCCAAGACCTATTGATTTTGCCAAATTAGATAAGCCAGGATTCTGGTCAAGTAAATTATCTAAAGGTCCGAAAACTACAACTTGGATCTGGAATTTGCATGCTGATGCACATGATTTTGATGTGCATACAGGCGATGCTGAAGAAGCAACAAGAAAAATCTTTTCAGCTCATTTTGGACATCTTGCAGTCATTTTTATATGGATGAGTGCTGCATTTTTCCATGGAGCAAGATTTTCTAATTACTCAGGTTGGTTAGCTGATCCAACTCATGTCAAACCAGGGGCTCAGCAAGTATGGGCAATCGTTGGTCAAGAAATGCTTAATGCTGACCTTGGTGCTAACTACAACGGTATTCAAATTAGTTCTGGAATATTCCACATGTGGCGAGCATGGGGAATCACTAATGAGAGTGAACTTATGGCTTTAGCAATAGGTGCTGTAGTAATGGCGGCACTTATGCTTCATGCTGGAATTTTTCATTATCACAAAGCAGCTCCAAAAATGGAGTGGTTTCAAGATATTGAGTCTATGCTTAACCACCACATAGCTGGTTTAGTAGGTTTAGGATCTTTAGCATGGGCTGGTCATTGTATTCATATCGGAGCTCCTACTGCAGCTCTCTTAGATGCAATTGATGCAGGCTCTCCTTTAGTTATTAATGGAAAAGAAATAGCAACTATTGCAGATATGCCTATGCCGCATCAACTCTGCGATCCTCAAATTATCGGTCAGATATTTCCAGGATTAGCAAGTGGTACAGGTAATTTCTTTAGTTTAAATTGGTTAGCTTTCTCAGACTTCCTTACTTTCAAAGGTGGACTTAACCCTGTGACAGGAAGCTTGTGGATGACTGATGTTTCACATCATCATTTAGCTTTTGGTGTAATAGCGATAATAGGTGGTCATATGTACAGAACCAACTACGGTATTGGTCATAGTATGAAAGAAATATTAGATTCACAACAAGGAGACCCAATATTATTCCCTGCGCCTAAAGGTCATCAAGGTCTTTTTGAGTTCATGGCAGAAAGTAGACATGCTCAGCTATCAGTAAACCTAGCCATGCTTGGATCAATAAGCATACTTGTATCTCATCACATGTATGCGATGCCTCCATATCCTTATATAGCTACTGACTATATGACAGTTCTTGGATTATTTACCCATCACATGTGGATAGGTGGATTATTCATAGTAGGAGCAGGAGCGCATGCTGGAATTGCAATGGTTAGAGATTACGATCCAGCAAAACATATTGATAATGTATTAGACAGAGTTCTTAAGGCAAGAGATGCTTTAATCAGTCACTTGAACTGGGTTTGTATGTGGTTAGGATTCCATAGTTTTGGACTCTATATTCACAACGATACTATGAGAGCTTTGGGTAGACCTCAAGATATGTTTAGTGATTCTGCTATCCAACTTCAGCCAATCTTTGCTCAATGGGTACAGAGTATTCAAGCATCTGCTGTTGGGACTTCCCTTTTAGCAGGTACTGCAGAAGCTTTACCTCACAAAGCTTTAAGTGAAGTCTTTAATGGAAGTTTAGTAGAAGTTGGTGGAAAGGTAGCTATAGCGCCAATTCCATTAGGGACAGCTGATTTAATGATTCATCATATTCATGCTTTCCAAATCCATGTAACTGTTTTGATACTTCTTAAAGGAGTTCTTTATGCAAGAAGTTCAAGGTTGATTCCTGACAAAGCTTCTTTAGGATTTAGATTCCCTTGTGATGGACCTGGAAGAGGTGGTACATGTCAAGTTTCTTCATGGGATCACGTTTTCTTAGCTCTCTTCTGGATGTATAACTGTTTATCAATAGTTATTTTCCACTTCTCTTGGAAAATGCAGAGTGATGTTTGGGGACTTACTGGTGGTAATTTTGCACAAAGTTCAATTACTATTAATGGTTGGTTAAGAGATTTCCTCTGGGCTCAAGCTTCTCAAGTATTGACAAGCTATGGTCAATCAATAAGCATGTACGGTTTGATGTTCTTGGGAGCTCACTTTATATGGGCTTTCAGTTTAATGTTCCTCTTCAGCGGAAGAGGATATTGGCAAGAATTGTTCGAATCAATTGTTTGGGCACACAATAAACTAAAGGTTGCACCAACCATTCAACCTCGAGCTTTATCTATTACTCAGGGACGTGCAGTAGGTGTTACACACTTTCTTGTAGGTGGTATTGCTACCACATGGGCCTTCTTCCATGCTCGCCTTTTCGGGCTGGGCTAATAACCTGAACTTCACCTTTTTAATTCAATGGCAACAAAATTTCCATCATTTAACCAGGGTCTAGCTCAGGACCCCACAACCCGACGAATATGGTACGGAATAGCTACCGCTCATGACTTTGAAAGTCATGACGGTATGACCGAAGAAAAACTTTATCAGAAGCTATTCTCTACACATTTTGGACATCTAGCAATAATCGCTCTCTGGGTAGCTGGTAACTTATTTCATATTGCTTGGCAAGGTAATTTTGAGCAATTTGTACTAGACCCAACTCATGTTCGCCCTATAGCTCATGCTATTTGGGACCCTCATTTTGGATCTGGCATCACAGAAGCAATGACACAAGCTGGAGCAAGCGGTCCAGTAAACATCGCTTATTCAGGTCTCTACCATTGGTGGTACACAATTGGAATGAGAACTAACGAGCAACTCTTCCAAGCTTCAATATTCATGAGTATTTTGGCTTGTTGGACTCTATTTGCTGGTTGGTTACACTTACAGCCAAAATTCAGACCTTCTTTAGCTTGGTTTAAAAATGCAGAGTCAAGATTAAATCATCATTTAGCTGTTTTATTTGGTTTTAGCAGTATCGCTTGGACAGGACATTTGGTTCATGTTGCTATACCTGAATCAAGAGGTCAGCATGTAGGTTGGGATAACTGGTTAACAGTGCTGCCTCACCCTGCAGGATTAGCTCCTTTCTTTACTTTAAATTGGGGAGCTTATGCCCAAAATCCTGATTCTTTAGATCAAGTATTTGGAACAGCTGAAGGCGCTGGAACAGCAATCTTTACTTTCTTAGGTGGTCTTCATCCTCAAAGTGAAGCATTATGGCTTACAGATATTGCTCATCACCATATTGCGATTGGAACAGTTTTTGTAATAGCTGGCCATATGTATAGAAATACTTTTGGTATTGGTCATAGCCTCAAAGAAATTACAGAAGCCCATAATACAAGACACCCTAATGATCCTCATAAAGGTAGTTTTGGAATTAACCACGATGGAATATATGAAACTGTAAATAATTCATTACATTTTCAACTTGGATTAGCATTAGCATCCCTTGGTGTAGCAACTTCTCTTGTAGCTCAACACATGGGTGCACTTCCTTCTTACGCTTTTATTGCCAGGGATTACACTACACAATCTGCTTTATATAGTCATCATCAGTACATAGCAATGTTCTTGATGGTTGGTGCATTTGCACACGGAGCTATTTTCTTTGTAAGAGATTATGATCCAGAATTAAATAAAGATAATGTATTGGCAAGAGTTCTTGGAACAAAGGAAGCTTTGATAAGCCATCTTAGTTGGGTAACAATGCTGCTTGGATTCCATACTCTAGGAATTTATGTTCACAACGACGTTGTTGTAGCTTTTGGTAATCCTGAAAAGCAAATTCTAATTGAGCCAGTATTTGCTCAATTTGTTCAAGCTGCTCAAGGTAAAATGATGTACGGCTTTAATGCTTTATTATCTGATCCAACAAGTTCAGCAAGTCTCGCTGCTAATTCATTGCCAGGTAATCACTACTGGATGGATTTGATCAATAGACAAGATGCATTAAGTGCTTTCTTACCTATCGGTCCTGCAGATTTCTTAGTTCACCATGCTATCGCTTTAGGTCTTCATACAACGGCTTTAATACTTATCAAAGGAGCACTAGATGCTAGAGGAACAAAATTAATTCCTGATAAGAAAGATTTAGGTTACGCATTCCCCTGCGATGGGCCTGGACGTGGAGGTACTTGTGATAGTTCATCTTGGGACGCTATGTACTTAGCTATGTTCTGGGCATTAAATTTACTAGCATGGGTAACTTTCTACTGGCATTGGAAACACCTAGCAATTTGGCAGGGTAACGTAGCACAATTTAACGAATCAGGAACTTATCTAATGGGTTGGTTCAGAGATTATCTCTGGTTAAACTCTGCGCAACTTATTAATGGATATAATCCATTTGGAGTAAATTCCCTATCTCCTTGGGCTTGGATGTTCCTCTTCGGTCACTTAGTTTGGGCTACTGGTTTCATGTTCTTAATATCATGGCGTGGTTACTGGCAAGAATTAATTGAAACGTTAGTTTGGGCACATCAGCGTACTCCAATTGCTAACCTTGTTGGCTGGAGAGATAAGCCAGTTGCGCTTTCAATTGTTCAAGCTAGATTAGTTGGACTAGCACATTTCACGATTGGAAACATACTTACATTTGGGGCATTTGTTATTGCATCCACTTCAGGTAAGTTTGGTTAAATTTCCCTTAAATAATTTAAATCACCACGTTTGTGGTGATTTTTTTTTGTTTAATTTTAATGTTCTAAATTAAGTTAAAATTGTGTAATTATTATTAAATATAAATGTCAGATATAAAACAATTAATTTCAATTATCGTCCCTGTTTTCAATGAAAGCGAGAGTATTGGTCTTTTATTGGATGAAGTGATAAATATAATGTCATCTCATAAATTTAATTTTGAATTGATTGTTGTAAATGATGGTTCTAAAGATAATACTCAACAAGTATTAAAGCAACTAACTCTCAAAATTAAAGAATTGTCAGTAATTTCCCTTCGCAAAAATTATGGTCAAACTGCAGCAATGTCAGCTGGCTTTGATAATTCTAAGGGCGATATTGTTATTACTTTGGATGGTGATTTACAGAATGATCCAAATGATATTCCATTATTAATTTCAGAAATTAATAATGGTTTTGATTTGGTTTGTGGTTGGAGGTTTGATAGAAAAGATAAATTAATTAATAGAAAGATACCATCAAAAATAGCGAATAAGTTAATAGCTCACGTAACAGGTTTGAAGTTGCATGACTATGGTTGCTCATTAAAAGCGTTTAAGAAAGAAATAATAGAAGATATAAAGTTATATGGGGAACTTCACAGGTTTTTGCCCGTTTTAGCAAATATTGAAGGTGCAAGAATCAAAGAAATTAAAGTAAATCATAGGAGCAGGCAATATGGATCTAGTAAATATGGAATTGATAGAACTTTTAGAGTTTTAATGGATTTACTAACTGTTTGGTTTATGACTAAATTTTTAACAAGACCGATGTATGGATTTGGTTTTGTTGGAATTATAAGTATTTTCTTTAGCCTTGCGATAAGTTCTTATTTGATAGTTTTAAAAATAATGGGTGAGGATATTGGAAATCGTCCGTTGCTGATGTTTGCATTAATATTAGGAATTGCTGGTGTTCAATTATTTAGCTTTGGATTGTTGAGTGAACTTTTAATTAGGACATATCATGAAAGTCAAAGTCGTCCAATTTACAGAATTAGATCAATAAACAGTGCTAAGCAAAATTGATTGTTTACTTGAACTGTCTTATTAATAAAGCTGAAATTTCAACGACTTCAGGAGAAATATCTCTTAAGCCTTTTCGTAAAATTGGTAATGTTGATTTATCAGCCAATTCTTCCGCAATTTTTAATGCCTTTAATTTATTTTCTGTATCACCCTGAAAAAGACTAATCATTTTATTTCTTTGAGAATTTTTATAAAATATTGAATACTTTTTTTCTTCGTGATTGTATAAATAACTATTTTTTTTAGATAGAAGTTTATTATTACTTTTTTTATTTTTCTTTAATTTAATAGAATTTAAATTGCTTTGATTTATTAACTTTTTAAAGCTTCTTTTTTTAAAAACTAGAAGTAATACTCCTATAAAAATAATAAGTAAAATTGCGAAAAAATTTAACATGTAAAAAGTTAATAATTTTTATATCATCCAGTAATAAAATTAACATTATTTCGCTTATCAATACTAGAGTGTTTAAAGATGTTTTAAAGAACTATGCCATCCGATTTACCAAGTCTTCTACCCTCAATTTTTGTTCCATTAATTGGTATAGCAATGCCTGCTGTTTTTATCGTATTGATTGGAAGATTAATTACAGCAACTGAATAAATTATCAAACACTAAACTATTAAAAAAATGAGCGACTTTCAAAAATCATTCTCTGAATCAACAAGTTCTATTAAGTTTGATGAGAAATACATAGATACTTCTATACAACCAAATGATATTGGCGTAGCAGAACAATGGGCAGTAAAAACAGTTGCTGATCCTTGTGTTGGTAATTTAGCTACTCCAGTTAATAGTGGTTATTTTACAAAAGCCTTTATAAATAATTTACCTTTTTACAGAGAAGGTATTTCCCCTAATTTTAGAGGTTTAGAAACTGGAGCAGCTTTTGGATATCTTCTATACGGACCTTTTACTATGACTGGCCCATTAAGAAATTCTGAATTTGCTCTAACAGCTGGACTTCTCGCTACTATTGGAGCTGTTCATATTTTGACAGCACTTTTTGTGCTATACAATGCACCTGGTAAAGCACCTAACGTTCAACCTCCAGATGCGACTGTTAATAATCCGCCAAAGGACTTATTTACAAGAGCTGGTTGGGCTGATTTTACAAGTGGATTTTGGTTAGGAGGATGTGGAGGAGCTGTTTTTGCTTGGTTACTTGTTGGGACATTACACTTAGATACCATAATGCCAATCATTAAAAATATTTGGACTGCTGGTTAATTTCTAAATAAAAGAATAAGTAATTTCTTAATTAAATTTAAAGTTGATCTATATTAATTAACGTATAGTACGGTCCCATCTATATTTTCTAACTACTCTTCCTGCCGAAATTAGTTTAGATTTATAATGCAATGAGATTTTATCATTAGACTTTTTTAGGGTATCTAATCCTATTCCATTTCTGCCAAAATCAATTCCAGAGCTATGGTAATAGAATCCCTCTCCTTTGTAGATTCCAATATGATCACATTTTTTTTCATTTCCAAAAAATAAAAGATCGCCAGGTCGTAACGCCTCATACGATTCTTTGTAATAAAAAAGGTGCTTACAAAAACTTTTTATTTGAAAAGAGTCTCGAGGTATATAAATTTGATGCTTTAAAAAAGCAGTCTGAATTAATCCAGAACAATCAAAATTGGGTCCTAATGTACCTCCCCAAAGATATTCATTATTTAACTCAGATTGATCCTTGATCCATTTTAAAATTGAGTTAACTTTATCTTTTATAAAGAAGTGTTCATTTTCTAAACTGTTATTTTTTTTGAATTCGTATTTCTCAATAATTAATCCATCTAAATTTATCCAACAGACGTAACCATCTTCATATAATTGAACTAGTATTCTTGAAAATTTATGTTTGTTTTGATAAATATTTGGATAAATAAGCCTAAAAATTCTATTTTTAAATATTTCAGTAACTAATTTATCTTCTGTTTCATTTTGATATCCCGAAATATTAACTTTTAATTGCCACCAAATAGTTTTTGAAAAATTAGTTTGTTTAAATAGTGAGATAGGATTTTTATAAATTTCCATTCAATGTCCTTTTACTATTTAAGTCAGGAGATGGGTCTAGCCTTAAATAATATTTTAAGGAGAGTATGCTCTCATGATAAAGATTTTTCAAGAGAAGATATTTCAATAACTTGGATTAATTATAAAAGTGAAAATAAAAGTGTATTTAAAGGTTTTGGAACTGGAATTAATAATAAAAAAATGGTTTATCCTGCCAGCATAGTCAAGTTAGTTTATGGCCTTGCTGCATTTTATTGGATTAAAAAAGGAAGTTTATTATTATCAGATGAAATTATTGATGCTGTAGGGAAAATGTTGTCTTTCTCCAGTAATAATGCAACAAGCTTTTTAATTGATTTACTTACTGGAACAACAAGTGGACCTAGTATTGAAGGCGAATTATGGGAAAATTGGAAATACCAAAGAAGTATAATAAATGATTGGCTACATGATTTAAATTGGGAAGAATTGGTTGGTATAAATTGCTGTCAGAAGACTTGGGATGATGGACCATTTGGTCGTGAGAAAGAATTTTATGGATATGATAATAAAAATAGAAACGCTATGAATTCTGATTCAGCTGCTAGGGTTTTGGAGGAAATTATGATTCATATTGATTATCAAGAAAATAATTTAAATTTGCGAAGTTTTTTAAAAAGAAATTTAAATAAAGTTGTTCTTAAAAATGATTCTCTTAATCAAATAGATGGTTTTTTGGGTGAAGGATTACCAGAAAGCATTAATCTTTGGAGTAAAGCAGGCTTAATGTCTGAAGTTAGACATGATTCAGCTTGGTGGATTAATAATCAATCTCTACAAACTTTATTAGTAGTTTTTTGTAATGGAGAAAAATATTCCAAAGATTCTTCCCTTTTACCGTTTATAGCTAAAGAAGTATACGATTTTAATAAGAGATATACTATTGAGGACTAAAGTGAATCTTCTAAGAAATTAGAATCTAATTTGTCAGTATAGGCTTCATAAGGTAGCATCATTACTTCTTCAAAATCTAAATCATTCATAATCCATTCTCTATATTCTGCTAACAAACTTTTTCTATCTTCATCATCTAATTCATAAATACGCAATGCGGTATCTTTAAAATTTTCTTTTATTAAATTTTCAATTTCTTTCTTCATCATTTTATGTTAATTCTCCCTCCAAAATCACTCTCCTAATTGTTGATAATGCAATTCCAGTTTGTGTTCTGATTGATCGATATGAATAGCCTTCATTACGCAATCTGATTACTAAAGATTCTTTTAAAGGACTTATTTTGGGCCTGCCTCCTAAATTATTTCCTGATAATTTTCTGCGTAATAGTTGTTCTTTTTTTCTTTCACCTAAACTTTTGTCTTCTAAATTATCTAATTCATATAAAATCTTAAAAATTGAAGAATTTGCATTAGAAGATTCATTAGCAGCAAAAAAACCAGTCAAAGTTCGCAATTGAATATCCTTATTAATAAGTTTATTTATTGTTATCAAACATTCTTTTTTACTTTTAAATGCTCGATCAAGCTGAGTTATTATTAATTGATCGCCTTTTGATAAGTAATTTACAGCTTTATTGAGTTGGGGTTTGATTTCTTCATCTAAACTTATAAATTCAGAGAACACTAAACTGCAACCCTCTTCCTTCAAAATTTTTATTTGCTCTTCTAAATATTCATATTCGTTATGAGTAGCTCTTGCATAACCTATTACTTTAGAGTTTTTATTTTTCCCCGATAATAAAATACGTTTTCTTTTAAATTTAAAAGTCAATGTTTTATTACATATATTTTTTACTGTATCAAAAAATGATTAAAAAAACACTTTTTAGTACAAAATAGTGCAACTATTAAGATCTTTTAGGCTGTATTTTGAAAAATCTTACGTTCTGATATCTGTATTAAAAATAACGTTATGAAATCTGATTCAATTCTAGTTAATGAAACAAGAACGTTATGTAACGAATAAATTTAATTAAGATTTTCTAAATTCCAGAAGGATTAGTTGAATTCATTTATTTATTTACTCCTGTTGAATGAGCTTCGTATTTAAAATTATAAATAGTTAATTCATCTTGTTTTTAGTAAAATAAAATTACAGGTCAAGAAGATTTATTGTGACTAATAATCCTAATAGTTTAATTTCAAAACCTGAATGGTTAAGGGTCAAAGCTCCACAAGTTGAGCGAATTGGTAATACTGCAAATTTATTAAATGATTTAAATCTCAATACTGTATGTCAAGAAGCAAGCTGTCCAAATATCGGCGAATGTTTTGCTAGTGGAACTGCAACTTTCCTCATAATGGGTCCTGGTTGCACTAGGGCATGTCCATATTGCGATATTGATTTTGATAGATCTAAGAGAGACTTAGACCCAACTGAACCATATCGTCTGGCCGAAGCTGTTTTTAGAATGAAGCTTAAGCATGTTGTAATCACATCAGTTAATAGAGACGATCTTGAGGATGGTGGCGCATCTCAATTTTTTCAATGTGTTCATCAAATAAGAGAAAAATCTCCTGAAACTACTATTGAGCTTTTAATTCCTGATTTTTGTGGCAACTGGAAAGCTCTTGAAAAAGTTCTTGATTCAAATCCAAACGTTTTAAACCATAATATTGAGACTGTGCCTTCGCTATATAAAAAAGTAAGACCTCAGGGTAAATATGTGAGAACTCTTGAGTTGCTTAAGAGAACCAGAGACTATTCTCCCAAAATTTATACAAAGTCAGGCTTCATGCTTGGTTTAGGGGAAAAAGATGAGGAAGTCTTAAGTCTGCTTAAGGATTTAAAAAGTAATTTCGTTGATATTGTTACTATTGGTCAATATTTATCTCCTGGCCCTAATCATTTACCTGTTAAAAGATTTGTAAGTCCCTCAAAATTTAACTACTTTCAAGCGTTCGGGGAAAAAGATTTAAACTTCATGCAAGTAGTCAGTTCTCCTTTAACTCGTAGTAGCTACCATGCTGAAGAGATTCAAAAACTTATGAAAAAGTATCCAAGATAGTTATATTTATTTATTTGGATCTACCCACTCATTTAATTTCCATTCAACTAGATCATTTTTAATCATTGGATCATTCTTAATTATTTTTAGTGCATTTCTATAATTATTCATCTCAAGAATAAGTAATCCGCCGTCCCCTGGCCTATTTAACTCATCTACCAAAAAGCCACTTTTTATATTAATTCCCTCTTTTTTTAATTTTTTTACCCAATCAATATGTTCGTTAATTATTTTTCGTTTTACATCATTATTAATTAAGTATTCTTTTTTTATAATTTCAGTTTTTACAAAGAAAGGCATTTACATTTATTTTATACCAAGCATCTCTTCTTCGCTTGGGGGAACAATCAATTTGAAAATACTCTTAAAATGAGACCAATTTTCCATTATTTTGGCAGCCTTTAAGCTATTTGTTTTTGCTCGATATTCTCTAATAATTTCCAATAAGATATCTTCCTGCTTTGATGAAGTTATTTTATGAATGCTAACTATTTCCTTGTTAACTTTATTACTTAAATCGTTCTTCTCATCGATTATAAAAGCTATTCCACCAGTCATGCCCGCACCAATATTTCTTCCTGTGGAACCTAGAATAACTACTTTCCCACCAGTCATGTATTCACAACAATGATCACCTGCTCCTTCTGTTACCGCTATAGCACCACTATTTCTTACTGCAAATCTTTCTCCAGATTTTCCTAATGCAAACAATTTTCCACCTGTTGCTCCATAAAGACAGGTGTTTCCTAAAATAACCTGTTCGGAGGAAGTTTTTTCTATTTTTGGTGGAATTATTGTGAGTATTCCTCCATTCATTCCTTTACAAACATAATCATTTGCTTCTCCGATTAATTGAACATTCATTCCCTTCAATAAAAATGCCCCAAAGCTTTGTCCTGCATATCCTTTGAAATTTAAGTTGAGTTCGCCATTGAAGCTAGTATTGCCATGAAGTTCTGCGATTTCGCCTGATATTTTCGCGCAAACACTTCTATCTGTATTTTTTATCTCAATTTCTTTGGTTAATGTTGCGTGATTTTTAATTGAATCTATAAATTCAGTATCAGACAAAAACTCGTCTTCTAATACAGAACCATTACTATGGGCAGTTTTTGAATGTTTTAACCATGATCTATCAGGGGTTGGGTCTTTATTTACTAAAGAAGAGAGATCAATATTAGAAGTTTTTGGAAGATCGATATTTCTTGCAGAAAGAAATTCTTTATTACCAATCAGTTCTTCCATATTAGAAACACCGATACTACTCATTATCTGCCTTATTTCTTCAGCAATATACAAGAAAAAATTGACAACATTTTCTGGAATACCTTTAAATCTTTTTCTTAATTCTTCTTTTTGAGTGGCAACTCCAACAGGACATTTGTTTGTATGACAAACCCGAGCCATTATGCATCCTTCAGCAATCATCGCTACAGAACCAAAACCGTATTCTTCAGCACCTAGTAAAGCTGCAATAACTACGTCCCAGCCTGTTTTAAGACCTCCATCAGTTCTCAAAATTACCCTTTCGCGTAAGTTATTCTCTAAGAGAGATTTATGAACCTCAGCAACACCTAGTTCCCATGGTAAACCTGCATGTTTAATAGAACTCAGGGGTGAAGCACCTGTACCTCCGTCATGGCCTGATATTTGAATTACATCTGCATTAGCTTTGCTTACTCCAGCAGCAATAGTGCCTATACCAATTTCAGAAACAAGTTTAACGCTTACTTTCGCTTTTGGATGAACTTGGTGTAAGTCGTGGATAAGTTGAGCTAAATCTTCAATTGAATAAATATCATGATGCGGGGGCGGAGATATTAAAGCTACTCCAGGTTTACTATTTCTTAGTTTTGCGATGTAAGAATCAACTTTTGGACCAGGTAATTGTCCCCCCTCTCCGGGTTTTGCACCTTGAGCCATTTTAATTTCGAGTTGTTTACCACTTCTTAGATATTCAGGGGTAACTCCAAATCTTCCTGATGCTATTTGTTTAATGGCTGAGCATGCGGTGTCTCCATTCTCTAAGCCTTTAATAAATGGTAACGTCGCTGACTGAGAATTTTCATCGATATCATTTAAAACATTAAAACGAGCAGGATCTTCTCCCCCTTCTCCACTATTACTTTTTCCGCCAATTCTATTCATTGCAACAGCTAAAACTTCATGCGCTTCTCTGGATAAAGCACCTAAACTCATTCCTCCAGTACAGAACCTTTTGCAAATTGATTCAACACTTTCAACTTCTTCTAATGGAATACTTTTTCTTGTTGAATTTATTGTTAGTAAATCTCTAAGAGATGTTGTCGGTCTATTACTAATAAGTTTTTTGTAAGTTTCAAAATGATCGTATCCTGGCCCTTGTTTTACAGCTGAATGTAAAACTTTGGACATCTCTGGGTTATTGGAATGATATTCTCCATTATTTCTAAATTGTACAAATCCTAAAAATTCTAATTTCTTTAAATCGATCTCTGGATAGGCTTTCGTATGTATCGAAAGTGTTTCATTAGTTAATTCTTTTAATGTAATGCCAGCGATACGACTTGTTGTACCATCAAAAGCAATTTTTATTAAGTCAGATCCAAGGCCTACAGCTTCAAAAATTTGTGCACCATGGTAACTAGATAAAAGTGAGATGCCAATTTTTGAGAGAATTTTTCTAAGACCGTCTTCTAAAGCTTTTTTAATATTTTCTTGGACATCAACTATTGATAATGGATTTATTTTTTTGCTATCAATTAGTTTTTGTGTTTTTGGATGTTTTAACCAGTGTCTACCTGCTTCGAAGGTCAACCAAGGGCAAACTGCACTTGCTCCATATCCAATTAAACAAGCTAAGTGATGTGTGCTCCAACATTGACCAGTCTCAATTATTAGAGAAGCTTTTAGCCTGATTTCTTTTTTAAGAAGATAATGATGAATTGCGCCAACAGCAAGTAAAGGAGGTATAAAAGTCTTTTTAGGATTAATTCCCTTATCTGAAATGATAATTAAAGAGCAACCTTCATTTATAAAAAGCTCACTCTGTTTACAAATTGCTTTTAATTGGTTCTCTAAGCCTTGAATACCTTCCTCTAAATCAAACAAACTTGAAATTGTCTGGGATTTAATTTTGGATTTTTTGATGGAAATGAGTTCTTCCTCATTAAGAATCGGACTTTGTAAATGAACAAAGGGTTTAGCATCTTTAATTTCAAATGGTGTACATCTTTCTCCTAGATGCATCTCTAAACTCATTACAAGTTTTTCTCTAAGAGGGTCAATAGGAGGATTAGTAACTTGCGCGAATCTTTGCTTAAAGTAGTCGTATAAAATATGTGGCTTAGATGAGAGAACTGCTAATGGGATGTCGTCGCCCATGCAATAAGTAGGCTCTTTAGCTAATGAAGCCATTGAATCTAAGATAAGGTCATTATCTTCCGCTGAAAAACCGTATGCAGTTTGTTGCTGCAACAACTCAAGGTCTTTAAGTTTGCAGTCTTTAACCCATTCATTATTTTCAATTTTTATAGTTCTATTACTTAGAAGATTTTTATAATCATGCCTTTGAGCGGCTTCAGATTTTACTTCCCAATTTCTTAGGATTCTATTCTGATGAAAATCAACTGCCAGCATTTGTCCCGGTCCTAATCGACCTTTTTCTATTACTCTTTCTTCTTCAAGATCTACTACTCCTGTTTCAGAACCCATTATTACAAAACCATCATTTGTGATTGAATATCTTGCTGGTCTTAGGCCATTTCTATCAAGCGTTGCTCCGACAAAATTTCCATCAGCAAATACAAGGAGTGCTGGACCATCCCAAGCTTCTTGTAGGCTTGCAGAATATTCATAAAAAGCTTTTATCTCTTCTCTCTGCTCAAGTTCTGGTTGATCTCTAAATGCTTCAGGAACAAGTTTTAATAATGAGTCAGTAATGGGCTGACCTGAACGAATATTGATTTCAAGGGTTGCATCAAGATTTGATGAGTCACTTTTGTTTACATCTACAATGGGCTTGATTTCATTAGATAAATCTCCCCAAAAATCATCAATATGTCTTTCTGAAGCTTTAGCCCAGTTGATATTACCTAATAGAGTATTTATTTCGCCATTATGACCCAAAAATCTCATGGGTTGAGCTAGCGGCCATTTTGGAAGTGTATTAGTACTAAATCTACGATGATAAACAGAAAATGAAACTTTAAAACTCTCTTCTTTTAGATCTTGATAAAACTCGGATAATATTTCAGAACGAACCATCCCTTTATAAACAACTGTTTGAGAACTTAGTGAGGCAAAATAAAATTCACAATGCCCAACATCGTTTTTGAAAGTTTCTCTTATTTTTTTCTCAATTCTTTTCCTTAATTGAAATAAAAGCCTTTCAACATCCTGATGATCTTTTTTATCTATATATAAAATCCACTGACAGATGAATGGAGCATTTGCTTTAGCTAAAGGACCTAAGATTTTATTATTAACAGGTACTTTTCTCCAAGATGTTTTTTTGACTTTTAATTTTTCTGCTTCTTGTTCACATATTGATTTACATACTTCAATTTTTTCTTTTTTATTAGGCATAAAAACCATACCTAAACCTCTATTAAAATCTTGATTATTTTTTAGATTAATCTCCTCTTCTAGATATCCCCATGGAATTGAACATAAAATGCCCGCTCCATCTCCTGAATCACTATCTCCTCCACAACCTCCTCTATGTTCCATGCAGTTAAGGCCTTTAAGGGACTGTTTTAGGATCCAATTGCTTTCTACCCCTTTAATATTTGCTATGAAACCAACTCCGCAGGCATCTTTCTCCCCAATTATTCCATTTGGGGAATAACTATCTTGATATGGGCCAACGATTCTTTTGATACTCTCTCCCATAGATTATTAAATACTATTTAGTTATTTATGTATTCCTATTATAAAAATAAATACGAAAATAAATCTAAAGATAATGAATATTTACCAAAGAATTTTAATTTGACAAATTTAAAAAAAATATAATTAAAAACTTTTAGTTGGTGCTCTTAAAAGGTTATGATAGTTAAATGTTTATTTTTATCTAAGTTTAATAGATGCCCACCATCTCACAATTAGTAGGTTCAGAAAGAAAACGTCTGACAAAGAAAACAAAATCTCCTGCATTAAAAGCTTGCCCTGAAAGAAGAGGGGTATGTACAAGAGTCTATACATCAACACCAAAGAAGCCTAATTCAGCTTTGAGGAAAGTTGCTAGGGTTAGATTAACCTCTGGTTTCGAAGTAACTGCCTATATTCCTGGGATTGGACATAATTTGCAAGAACATTCTGTAGTGCTACTTAGAGGTGGAAGAGTCAAGGATTTGCCAGGAGTTAGATATCATATAATAAGAGGAACTTTAGATACGGCTGGAGTCAAAGATAGACGTCAATCCAGATCTAAGTATGGAGCAAAAGCTCCAAAAGATTAATTTGCAAACATCACTTTTTTTAAATTATGTCACGTCGTAATGCAGCAGTAAAAAGACCAGTTCTGCCTGATCCTCAATTTAATAGTCGTCTTGCTTCAATGATGATTTCTCGATTGATGAAACATGGTAAAAAATCTACAGCTCAAAGAATATTGTCTGATGCGTTTTCTTTAATAAGCGAGAGAACAGGTGGTAATGCAGTGGAATTATTTGAAACAGCTGTAAAAAATGCTACTCCTCTTGTCGAGGTAAGAGCTAGAAGAGTTGGTGGTGCAACATATCAAGTACCTATGGAAGTTCGCCAAGAGAGGGGTACGGCTATGGCATTAAGATGGCTTGTTACATTCTCTCGTGCAAGAAATGGAAAAAGCATGTCCCAAAAACTTGCTGGCGAGTTGATGGATGCAGCAAATGAAACAGGCAGTGCCGTTAAAAAAAGAGAAGATACTCATAAAATGGCAGAAGCTAATAAAGCTTTTGCGCATTACAGATATTAATTTCATCAAAAGGCACTTAAGTAGTTTATTATTATTAAAGTTTGCTTATAGGGTGAACTACACTAATCAAAAATTATTTTATTTGGAGCTTTAAAATTGGCACGCGACTTTCCCCTAGAACGAGTACGGAACATAGGTATAGCCGCTCATATTGATGCAGGTAAGACAACAACAACTGAAAGAATTTTATTTTATTCAGGTGTAGTTCATAAAATAGGAGAAGTTCATGATGGTGCTGCAGTAACAGATTGGATGGATCAAGAAAGAGAAAGAGGAATAACTATTACTGCTGCTGCAATATCAACTAGTTGGCAAGATCATAGGATTAATATTATTGATACTCCTGGACACGTTGACTTTACTATTGAAGTTGAAAGATCAATGCGTGTCTTGGATGGAGTCATAGCTGTATTTTGCGCAGTTGGTGGAGTTCAGCCTCAATCCGAAACGGTTTGGCGACAAGCAGATAGATACTCTGTTCCAAGAATGGTTTTTGTTAACAAAATGGACAGAACTGGTGCGGATTTTTTAAAGGTTAATAAGCAAATTAAAGATCGACTAAAGGCAAATGCACTTCCAATCCAGTTACCTATTGGGGCTGAAGGTGATCTTACAGGCATTATTGATTTAGTAGCCAACAAAGCATATCTTTACAAAAACGATCTAGGTACTGATATTGAAGAAGCACCAATTCCATCTGACATGGAGGACGAAGCTGCTGAGTGGAGATTAAAGTTAATGGAAAGTGTTGCAGAAAATGATGAAGAGTTAATAGAAATATTTCTCGAAACAGGAGAATTATCTGAAGAGCAACTTAAAAAAGGTATTAGAGAAGGAGTTTTAAAACATGGATTGGTTCCAGTATTATGCGGCTCAGCTTTTAAAAATAAAGGTGTCCAACTTGTATTAGATGCTGTAGTTGATTACTTGCCAGCTCCAGTTGATGTGAAACCAATACAAGGTGTTTTGCCAAGTGGCAAAGAAGATATTAGACCTTCAGATGATAATGCTCCTTTCAGTGCATTAGCTTTCAAAGTGATGTCAGATCCCTATGGGAAATTAACTTTTGTAAGAATGTATTCAGGTGTTCTTTCAAAGGGAAGTTATGTAATGAATTCTACTAAGGATGCTAAAGAGAGAATTTCTAGATTAGTGATTCTTAAGGCTGATGAAAGAGAGGAGGTTGATGAATTGAGGGCTGGGGATTTAGGAGCTGTATTAGGCCTTAAGAACACAACAACTGGAGACACTTTGTGTAACACAGAAGATCCAATAGTTTTGGAGACATTGTTTATCCCTGAACCAGTTATCTCAGTAGCGGTTGAGCCAAAAACAAAAGGCGATATGGAAAAATTATCAAAAGCATTAACTGCTTTGTCTGAAGAGGATCCAACCTTCAGGGTAAGTACAGATCCTGAGACAAATCAAACTGTTATTGCAGGTATGGGTGAGTTGCACTTAGAAATCCTTGTTGACAGAATGTTAAGGGAATTTAAAGTTGAAGCAAATATAGGAGCTCCACAGGTTTCATATAGAGAAACTATTAGGTCTAGTTCTAAAGGTGAAGGTAAATATGCAAGACAGACTGGAGGTAAAGGTCAATATGGTCATGTCATTATTGAAATGGAACCTGCTGAAGTTGGTAAAGGTTTCGAATTTGTAAACAAAATTGTTGGTGGAGCTGTACCAAAAGAGTATATTGGACCTGCATCTAATGGAATGAAAGAGACCTGTGAATCTGGTGTTCTTGCCGGTTATCCACTCATTGATGTAAAAGTAACACTAGTCGATGGTTCATTCCACGATGTAGACTCATCTGAAATGGCCTTCAAAATTGCAGGTTCCATGGCTTTTAAAGACGGGGTTAAAAAAATGTAATCCTGTCCTTTTAGAGCCTATGATGAAAGTTGAGGTTGAAAGCCCCGACGATTTTCTTGGATCTGTAATTGGTGATCTCTCTTCCAGAAGAGGTCAAGTAGAAGGACAATCTGTTGACGATGGATTGTCTAAGGTACAGGCCAAAGTGCCCTTAGCCGAAATGTTCGGTTATGCCACTCAACTCCGATCAATGACTCAAGGTCGGGGTATATTTTCAATGGAGTTCGCAAATTATGAAGAAGTTCCTCGTAATGTTGCTGAAGCTATCATTTCCAAGAATCAGGGCAACTCCTGATCTCTAAACAAAAAAACTCTTAAACCCTCGATTCTTTAATTCAAAATGGCTCGCGAGAAGTTCGAAAGAAACAAACCACATGTCAACATAGGTACTATTGGCCATGTTGATCATGGAAAAACAACACTAACAGCTGCTATTACAAATGTATTAGCCAAAAAAGGTCAAGCACAAGCTCAAGACTATGGAGACATTGATGGTGCTCCTGAAGAAAGAGAGCGTGGCATTACCATTAATACAGCTCATGTTGAATATGAAACAGAAGGCAGACATTATGCTCATGTCGATTGCCCAGGGCATGCTGATTATGTGAAAAACATGATCACAGGGGCCGCCCAGATGGATGGAGCTATTCTAGTTTGTGCAGCTACAGATGGTCCTATGGCTCAAACTAAAGAGCATATTCTTTTAGCTAAACAGGTTGGAGTTCCTGCTCTTGTAGTTGCTCTTAATAAGTGCGATATGGTCGATGATGAAGAAATAATTGAACTTGTTGAAATGGAAATTAGGGAACTGTTAGATAGTTATGACTTCCCTGGAGATGACATTCCTATAGTTCAAGTTTCAGGTTTAAAAGCTCTCGAAGGCGATTCTACTTGGGAATCAAAGATTGAAGAGCTAATGAAAGCAGTTGATGCTAGTATCCCTGAGCCAGAAAGAGAAGTTGATAAACCATTCTTGATGGCAGTTGAAGACGTTTTCTCGATTACTGGTAGAGGAACTGTTGCTACTGGAAGAATTGAGAGAGGTAAAGTTAAGGTTGGAGAAGAAGTAGAAATAGTTGGAATAAGAGATACAAGAATTACAACTGTTACTGGAGTTGAAATGTTCCGAAAACTCCTTGACGAAGGTATGGCTGGCGATAATGTTGGTTTACTTTTGCGTGGTGTCCAGAAAGAAGATATTGAGAGAGGAATGGTTCTTGTGAAGAAAGGATCTATTACCCCGCATACTCAGTTTGAAGGGGAAGTTTATGTTCTCAAAAAAGAAGAAGGTGGAAGACATACTCCTTTCTTTGCAGGATATAGACCCCAGTTCTACATCAGAACAACTGATGTGACAGGTCAAATAACCGCATTTACTTCAGATGATGGCTCTAATGTTGAAATGGTTATGCCAGGAGACAGAATTAAGATGACTGGAGAATTAATTTGTCCAGTAGCTATTGAACAAGGTATGCGATTCGCCATACGTGAAGGTGGACGTACTATCGGTGCTGGAGTTGTTTCTAAAATACTCAAATAATAAATTTTAATTTTAGAAACTTAACCTCAATCCTCTAATATAGGTTTATGGACAAGGGTCATTTTAATCAATGACCCTTCACTAAAGTTATTTGAAACTATGACTGCATCAATTGCACAACAAAAAATAAGAATAAGGCTCAAAGCGTTTGATAGAAGAATGCTTGATTTATCTTGCGACAAAATAATCCAAACTGCTGATACTACTTCTGCCTCAGCAATAGGTCCAATACCTTTACCTACAAAAAGGAAGATTTATTGTGTCCTAAGATCACCACATGTTGATAAAGATTCTAGAGAGCATTTCGAAACAAGAACACATCGAAGAATAATAGATATCTACAGTCCTTCTGCAAAAACTATTGATGCTTTAATGAAACTAGATCTCCCTAGTGGTGTAGATATAGAAGTTAAACTTTAATAAATCCCGAAACCGACCTAAATTGATTAGTATAAATTAAATGAGATGAGGTTTAAATGGGAGAACTCTCAGTAAGGGAATTACCTTTATTTCCTTTGCCAGAGGTAGTCCTTTTTCCTCAAGAAGTATTGCCTTTACATATTTTTGAATCGAGATATAGGATTATGCTCCAATCCGTTCTTGAAAGTGATTCTATGTTTGGAGTGATTAAGTGGGATCCAACCACTAAAAGTATGGCTAATGTTGGATGTTGTGCCCAAATTTTAAAACATCAAACCGCAGAGGATGGGAGAAGTAATATTATCACTCTCGGCCAACAAAGATTCCAAGTTTTAGAAATTACCCGCTCGACGCCATTTTGTTCTGCGATGGTTAGTTGGATTAGCGATAATAATATTGATGATTTGCAAAAATTAGATTCTTTAAAAGATTCAGTAAAAGAAGCACTTACTGATGTTATTAATTTAACGAGTAAATTGACTAATACTAAGAAAAGTTTACCTGATAAATTACCTGACAACCCAATGGATTTATCATTTTGGATAGGAGCTCATTTGGGCGGCCCTGTTGCTGAAGAACAGCAAAGACTCCTTGAGGAGAGAAATACTTTTACTCGTTTGCAAAGAGAATATGAAATGCTTGATCATACAAGAAAACAACTTGCAGCAAGAACAGCATTGAAAGAGAGTTTTCCTGATATAAAAGAAAATTAAATGTTTGAATTATTATTCCCTTTTTTTTTAATAGTTTTACTCATTCTAGTCCTAACTATAGTTTGGAGAAATAATGCTAGAAAATATATTTCTACTGGTACAGTAGCTTCTGCGTATGATGCTTGGACCCAGGATAAATTACTTGAGAGATTATGGGGAGAACATATACATTTGGGTTTTTATCCTTCAGAGGCAAAAAATATTGATTTTAGGAAAGCTAAAGTTCAGTTCGTTCATGAATTAGTCAAATGGAGTGGTTTAGATAAATTACCACAGGGATCCAGAATACTTGATGTAGGTTGTGGAATAGGGGGAAGTTCTAGGATTCTTGCAGAATATTATGGGTTTAATGTTACTGGCATTACAATTAGTCCTGCTCAAGTTAAAAGAGCACGAGAACTTACTCCTCATGAGCTAAATTGCACTTTCCAAGTTATGGATGCTTTGGATTTGAAATTTGAAGATGGATCATTTGATGCCGTCTGGAGTGTTGAAGCTGGTGCACACATGAATGATAAAACTAGGTTTGCAGATGAAATGCTTAGAACTTTAAGACCCGGAGGTTATTTAGCTTTGGCTGATTGGAACTCAAGAGACCTTGGGGAATACCCTCCATCATTTTTTGAAAAGTTAGTCCTTAAACAATTACTTGAACAATGGGTACATCCTAATTTTATTAGCATTAACGAATTTAATAACATTCTTAGAACTAACGAAAATAGTTCAGGAAGAGTTATTTCTGAAAATTGGAATTCCTATACAAATCCTTCATGGTACGACTCCATTATTGAAGGAATTAGAAGACCCTTCGTAATTTTGTCACTTGGTCCATTTGCGATAGTTAAGTCGATTAGAGAGATTCCAACAATACTTCTCATGAATTGGGCATTTAGAAAAGGTTTAATGGAGTTTGGAGTTTATAAATGTAGAGGATAAATTAATTTAGTTCAAAATTTTCAGAAAAATAATTTCCAAAATCTACAAAATTCTTGCAAAGTGGCTTTAACTTATTTTTTAATTCAAGAAAATTTTTAATGTTATTTTGATTATTGATTTCTAAATCAATATAAATTATGTATTCGCCTAATTCTCTTTTTGAAGGTCTCGATTCAATTTTACTCATATTAAATCCAAAATCTGCAATATAATTTATAGCTTTAAGTAAAGCACCAGGTTTATTTGAGATTAATGAGAAAGCAAAACTGGCAATATTAGCTAAATTTGAATTTGATTCCTTGCTCAATAAAACAAATCTAGTGCAATTACCTGGAACATCATTAATAGGAAAGGCTAATTCTTTAAGTCCCTCGATTTGGATTAACGATTTTGAACCGATAGCAGCTCTGAATTTACTCCCCTTGATCATATTGACAGCTTCTGATGTTGAATTTGTCGGGAGAGGAATTGCATTTGGAAGATTCTCAGATAACCATTCTGAACATTGAGCTAATGCTTGAGGATGAGATAAAACTTCTGAAATGTTTGAAAGTTCTCCATCACTAATTAATGCATGTTTTATAGGTAAAACAATTGCTTTATTTATAAAAATTTCAGGAAATTTCCAAAGGGCATCTAGAGTAGCTGTAACTCCCCCTTCTACAGAATTTTCTATAGGGACTACAGCAGCATCACAATTGTTGTACGCTATTGATTTAATGACCGAATGTAACCCATTACATGGTACAAATATAGGTGTCTGAAAATTGGCAAGCTTTGATAATATATGAGCTGCTTTTTCTGCGTATGTTCCTTGAGGACCTAAATATGCAACTTGTTTGCGCATGATTAATTGTAAAAAAAAAAGAGATCAAATAAGCATTGGAGGAATATAGAAAATGCTACTGTCTTTTGATGCTAAACAGAAACTCAAGCTTTCTGTAACACGTAATAAAGAATATCTTTCTAAATATCTTTTGGAAGAAGAAAGAGTTGTTGGAGCAATGCTTGACTCCAAAAAATTAGTACCAGAAGGATTAGGTAGATATAAGTATACAGTAACAAGTTTTAAGGTTTTTCAATTAGATATTAACCCTGTTGTCTTAATTGCGGTAGAGAATAAAGATGGAATTTTAAAAATGAGTGCCCTCGAAAGTACATTGGATGGTTTAGGGATAATAGATGATTTTAATCTTATTTTGAAAGCGAATTTGGAAGCAACTGATATTGGTTTAGAAGGTGAAGCACTTCTTGGGGTATCTGTAAGCCAACCCCCTCTTCTGAAGCTCATACCAAAGAAAATTTTGGAATCTACTGGTCATTCGGTATTAAATGGGATTCTTTTGGGTATAAAGTCAAGGGTTCAACAGCAACTCGTAAAAGATTTTTTAGATTGGTGTGAATTAAATAAGATTTGATTTCTTTAAAAAACTTTTCCTATGAAGTTCATTTATTCCATTTTTTTTGATTAATGAAAGATGCTCTCTGGTTCCATAACCTTTATTTTTAAATATCATGTATCCTGAGTATTTTTTTTCTAACCTCTCCATTAGATCGTCGCGATAAACTTTGGCAACTATGCTTGCTGAAGCTATCGAGATAAACTTTGAGTCTCCTGATACTATGTTTTTCTGCATTCCGTCCCATGGCCTTAATAATAAGGGACCATCAATTATTAATTCAGATGGCTTTTCTTTTAATTTTTTTAAAGCCCTTATCATTGAAAGTTCTGTCGCAACCCTGATACCTAACTTATCTATTTCTTTGGCCGAAGATTGACCAATTCCATAATCTGAAGAGAGTAATAAAATTTTTGGCAAAAGTAATTTTCTTCTTTTGGAGCTTAGTTTTTTACTATCGGTCACTCCAAATTGTTTTAGGATAGATTTATTTTTTTCAGTTAATACTACAGCTGCTGCAAAAACTGGACCAAAAATTGCTCCCTTTCCAACTTCATCTATTCCAACTTCGAATACTTTATTCAATGCTTGCTGAAGATCTTCTTCTTTTTTTTCTTGCATTGTTTAGATCATCTGTAACTTCAACTTCATCCTTTTTATCTGTAAATACAACTTCATTATTTTCATTAGTTTTATTTGTTGATTTATCTTTAGAATTTGCATTTGCTTCATTTTTAATTTGAATCTTATCTTCTCCTGATTTTGAGATTTTTTTAATTTGTTTTGCTTTTATTTTTTTATTATCTAAGGGTTTTTCCGTTTCTTTATTACTTTCTTTTAAACGCACAAAATTATTGCTGGTGAGATATTCTTTACCTAACTTTATAAGTGGATTAATACCTAATTGACTGAAAACAATTTTTTCTTCATTTGTAAGATCAACAGTTATTATATTTTTTTCTTTTGAATTTGATTGGTTCAAATTATCATTATCATTCTCTTTTTTATTAGAAGAATTCTCTTTACCTAGATCTTTGGAGTTAATTAATTCCTTGTCAATTATTTTTTCCTTCTCATCAGTTGATTGATAAGTATCTGCATCTATAGCTTTTAGATTGTTTGATTGATTAGATTTATTTTCAATATTTTTAATTTTGAAGTTAGAAATTTCGTGATTTAAAATATTTTCTACATGTCCGGTACCATCGCATGTAGAACATTTTTTACCGAATAATTCATATATATTTTGACCTTGTCTTTTTCTGGTTAACTCCACTAAGCCTAATTCAGTAAGCTGAGCTATTTGAGGCCTAGCAGAATCATCTTTTATTGCTGAGGTAAAATGCTCAAGTAACTGAAATTGATCTCTTCTAGATTCCATATCAATAAAATCTATTACTATAACTCCACCAATATTTCTTAATTTCATTTGCCTCGAGATCTCAACTGCTGCTTCGCAGTTTGTCCACAAAACGGTTTGTCTTGAGTTTGCGGATCTTGTAAATGATCCAGAGTTCACATCGATTACTGTTAAAGCTTCAGTAGGTTCAATAATGATATAGCCTCCCGAAGGAAGATCTACCCTCGGCTGCAGAGCTTTTTGAATTGTCTTCTTAATTTCGTACTTTTCGAAAATATGTTGGTTTAAACTGTTATCATGAAATTCAATATCTATATCAGATTCATAATTTATTAAAAAATCTTTTGCCCTGGCAACTGAAAATTTACTATCAATAATTATGCTTTTAGTTGATTCTTTTATATAATCTCTCAAGATCTTAAGAGAGAAATCATCATCTCTTTTTATTAAATTTGGCGGATTAGAAGCTTCAGAAATTTTTAGTACATTTTCCCATTGTTGAGTTAGTTGTTCTAAATCTTCAATTAGAAGTTCTTCTTTTATTTTTTCAGCCTCTGTTCTAAATAACAAGCCTGTGCTGGGTGGTTTTATTAAAACCCCAAGAGATTTCAAACGGCTTCGTTCTGTTTCTGTATTTATTTTTCTTGAAATATTTACTCCTTGGCCATATGGCTGTAATATCAGATATTTTCCTGGGATTGAAATACTCCCGGTTAGTCTGGGACCTTTAGATCCTGTGGGTTCCTTTATTACCTGTACTAAAACTTTTTGTTTTGGTTCTAGTAATTCAGTTATTCCAAATGTCCCTTTTTTAAGTCTTAGTGGACCTAAATCTGAAACATGGATGAATCCATTTTTCTCACTTTCTCCAATATTTATAAAAGCGGCATCAATGCCAGGGAGAACATTTTCAACTGTTCCTAAAAAAATATCGCCAATTTGATATTGACCTTGTGCGACGACTAATTCATCAACTCGATCATCTGTGAGTAGTGCTGCTATTCGAGCCTGCTCAGCGATGATAATTTGCTGAGACATATAATTGATTCTGAATGATTTGGATTTTGAAAATTTTCTAAATTAAATAATTAGCTTTTATCTTTTAATAAAGCTTTCTAGCTATTATTATTTACTTTTTAGAAATTTATAAAGTTAATAGTGATTAAATTCTGCTATTTATAAAGCTTTAAACGATTTTCAAACTAATTGAAATTGATTTCACAGCTATGATCACCTCTTAAATTAACCATAACTAAAATAATTTTAACATCTAATCACCACTAAAGCACGTAAATACATTATTCTAAGTACTGGTGAAATTTTTTATCTAAAGTGGTTCAAGTAAACGAAAATTATTTAAAGCTCAAAGCAGGCTACTTATTCCCTGAAATTGCTAAAAGGGTAAAAATGTATTCTCAATCAAATAAGAGTGCTGAAATTATTAAGCTTGGTATAGGAGATGTTACAGAACCATTACCTAAAGCATGCATAGAGGCTATGGGTAAGGCTTTAGATGAAATGGGAACAACAGATGGTTTCAGAGGTTATGGACCAGAGCAAGGTTATTCTTGGTTGAGAGAAAAAATATCTGAGAATGATTTTATTTCGAGAGGCTGTCAAATTTCACCTGAAGAAATCTTTGTTTCTGATGGTTCAAAATGCGATAGTAGCAATATTTTAGATATTCTTGGCAAAGATAATTCAATTGCTGTAACAGATCCTGTTTACCCAGTATATGTGGATAGTAACGTTATGACAGGCAGAACTGGTGATTCTCTTGAAAATGGAACTTATCAAGGATTGACATATCTTGCAATTAACGAGGGGAATAACTTTCTGCCAGAACTACCTGAAAAAAAAGTTGATATTTTATATCTTTGTTTTCCTAATAATCCGACTGGAGCAACGATTAATAAAGCAGAATTGAAAAAGTGGGTTGACTATGCTCTTCAAAACAAATCCCTAATACTTTTTGATGCAGCTTATGAAGCATTTATTCAAGATAATGATATTCCACATTCAATATATGAGATTGAAGGAGCAAAGGATTGTGCTATTGAATTTAGATCCTTTTCAAAGAATGCAGGATTCACTGGAGTTAGATGTGCTTTTACAGTAATACCTAAAAATCTCAAAGGTTTGAGCTCAACAAATGAGGAAATAGAGTTATGGCCTCTTTGGAATAGGCGACAATCTACAAAGTTTAATGGAGTAAGTTATGTGGTTCAGAAAGGAGCAGAGGCTGTTTATTCTCTTGAAGGGAAGAAACAGGTGAGAGGTTTAATTGATTTTTATATGGAAAATGCAAAAATAATGAAAAATAAACTTCAGAATTCAGGATATAAAGTTTATGGTGGGGACAATGCTCCTTATATCTGGATTAAAGTTCCAGATCAAATGACATCTTGGGACTTTTTTGATTTCCTTCTCCAAAAAGTTAGTGTAGTGGGAACACCTGGGAGCGGATTTGGATTAGCAGGAGAGGGTTATTTTCGCTTGTCAGCATTTAACTCACGATCAAACGTCCTTGATGCAATGGAAAGAATAATTAATATATAATTATTAGTACAATTAAACTCTAATAAATTTAATGCTATCTATAAAGTTAGAACAAGGTGTAAATAATAATTCAGCAGTGATTGAAAAGAAACCCGCTGAATTAAAAAATAAATCTCCAAAATATAAGGTTTTGCTTCATAATGACCCAGTTAATTCTATGGAGTATGTCACTATTTCACTTCGAGAAGTTGTGCCGCAATTAAGCGAACAAGATGCTATCGCCATAATGCTTGAAGCGCACAATACGGGTATAGGTTTAGTAATTGTTTGTGATTTAGAGCCTGCAGAATTCTACTCAGAATCATTAAAATCTAAAGGAATTTCCAGTTCAATTGAGAAAGAGGATTAAAAACGATTGCAATTATTATTTAGAATGAGCTAATTTCCTTTCTGATAGAGGACGGACTTTTAGGGAATCTTTTAAGGGGGACTTTCCATATTCTCTCTCAAGAATGTTGATAACTGTTTTGCCAAATTCGTCTTCTGGATTATCAAAAGCCTCTAAACAAACCTGACCAAGTTTTTCCCCTAGTGAGCCTGGATTCCAAAGAAGTTTTCTCGCTGTCCAGGGCATCATGCTCATTGGATTATAATTTGGCTTCAGAATTTTATGTTCCAAGGCGTACTTCTCAAGAAGAGTGTGAGGTTGCAAACCTATAAAGAATATAGCTGGATCAACTAAGCCTTTACCAAAAATATTTTCTAATTCTCTATGGTAAGCAATTGTTTGTCTTATAGTGCTGGGCGTTTCATCAAAAACATTAAATGAATAATTGACTGAAACATGATTCTTGAAACCTGATTTGACTAGCATTCTGCAATTATTTAATACAGTTTTAAGGTCATACGCTAATCTCATTTTTCTAACAAGTTCTTGAGATCCCGAGGTTATACCTATTTCAAAATAGCTCATACCTGTATCAACCATAAGCTGAGCTAGCTCAGCATCAATATTATCTGCTCTAATGTATGCAGCCCAATTTATATCGTCCCAGCCTTGGTCCTTAATTGCTCTCAAAAGTGTTTTTGCATCTTCAATATGTTTTTTGGCTGGAATAAACTGTGCATCTGTAAACCAAAATCCCCTGACTCCAAGATCATATAATTGCTTCATTTCTTTGATTACTTCCTTAACAGGATTAACGCGAACTTGCTTCCCCTCCACAACTGTGTAAACACAGAAACAACAATTATGAGGACAACCTCTTTTTGTTTGTACACCTACGTAATAATCGCCACCTTCTATGTACCAATCGAATTCAGGCCATATTGATTTAATATATTTATAGTTGCAGGCAGTTTTAATAGTTCCTGAAGGTTGTTCATGTATTAATTTGTTGCGAGGTTTTTGTCCAGCAATATAACATCTTTCTTCCTCTATTGAATCTCCTCTAATAATTTTTTCTATGAGATTTTCTCCCTCTCCAACTGAAATAACAGTTCCTGTAGGGAGTAGATTACCCAATTGTTCATAGAAGACACTAACAGCTCCACCTCCTAAAATTACTTTTATATTTTTATTATATTTTTGTGCTCTTTTTAGTCCCATCTTAACTAGAGAAGTATTTTTATATATTTCTCCATAATGAGATGCGATTAATTTTAATCCTCCCCAGGAACCTCTTATCTTTTTAAGTATATTTTTTGAGTAGAAAACTTCAAAAGAATTTTGTAGGGGATTTCCACTTCTACCATCAACAGGTGCATAAATTTGTATATCTCTCCAAGAAAAAATGATTAGGTGTGGTCTAAATTGATCAATTTTTCTAGCTAAATATTGGGAGACTTTATTAGATGGAATTATTGCTAGATCAATAAATTGCTGCTCTAAAGATGGAAAACATTTATGAATATGGTCTGCTAAATAAATAGGTCCTATTGGAAATATTGGATTACACGGCAGTCTCACAGTTAGTACTTTTGTATAGTGCTTTCTTTGGCAATTTTTTTTATTTAATTTTTCAACTTTCAAATTAAAATTCATGTCATGAAATTTAATGAATTTATTTACTTTAAGAATCTAACTACTTTATTACTAATTTGGAGAAATTAAAAATCCTATGAAAATACTCTCTAAAATTTTATTTAATTCAGATATCAGAAATCATATAAATCCAGCATACTTTAAGAAGTTTTAATCCATCAACCCATCTAGATATATTTGGTGCTCCAGATTTTCTAGCGTAATATCTAACATGAATAAATAATATCTTGAGTGCCTAAGTGTGAGTAGTCAAACCATAGATATGTAGTAGCAAGGATTAGTGGAGATATAATTGCATATTTTTTATTAAATAATTCTTCATGTAATTTATAAGTTGTAAATAGCATGAATATTGAAGCGACAGTTGTTGGTAGATATGCAGCAAAAATATTTCTTCCAAATAAGTCTTGTGACTTTGCTATTAAAAACTGTAATCCTATTGTTCTATCTAAAACATATTCATCCCACCAAAGTGGAATTGTCCAGTTACCTTTTTCTAATATCCATCTAGCTTGTAGTGCATAAAAACCTTCATCAAACGCAATATAACTTCTTTTGCCAAAATAAAATGTAACAGGAATAAAAACAAATAATTTTAAAAGAGATCTATATTTTAAAATTTTATTAATCATTTTAATTTGCTTTGTAAGTGCCGATAATTGGAATTGAACCAATGACTTACTGTTTACGAGACAGTTGCTCTACCTCTGAGCTATACCGGCCAAATTAAATATTTAATTTTTCATATAGACTTAATTTTATAATTGAAAAAATTTATGTCAAAAATAGATCCTGAATTGAAAAAGAAATTATTAAAGGAATCACAAGCTCCTTTCAAGGGATTAAGAAGAATATTGTGGGTAGCTTTTAGCGGTTCTGCATTTTTGGGCCTTCTAATAATGCTTTCCAGAATTGCAAGCGGAACTGAATTACAGCTAAATAACCTTCTCATACAGTTGGGTGCTTGTGTAATATTTCCTACTTTATTAATCTTTGACAGAAATAAAGCTTAATAAGCTGGAGGTTTAATTATTGTGATAAGGTCCTTTTTTTGGTGACAAACTTAAATGCTGACAAGCGAAAA
>MWOX01000131.1 GCA_002026005.1 Prochlorococcus sp. HOT208_60m_808M21 | reverse complement strand
TTTGTTAAAGGATCAAATGTACCTGGATAAAGAATTTTCATGAATTTATTATGATCGAATAAGAAATTTAGTTAAAATAAGATTATTAGATAAATCAATTATGACATTAAATCTAGAAGCAAAAAAAATCTTATTAAGAAAAATACCTCACGGATTATTTATTTGTGGCGTTAGAGACGAGGATAAAAATGAAGTGAATGGATTTACTGCAAGTTGGGTGACACAAGGTTCCTTCATCCCACCATTAGTTGTAATGGCTGTTAGAGCAGAGGGTTCTAGTCATGAAATAATAAAGTCCACCAATAAGTTCTCATTAAATGTGCTCAAAAGTGATCAAAAGGATCTAGCAGCTGTTTTCTTTAAACCTCAAAAAGCATTAGGAGGTAGATTTGAATCTGTTGAATTTAATTTAGGTGAGCTTGGATTGCCTATTTTAGTTGATAGTGTTGGTGGAGTTGAATGTAATGTTGTTGGAAGTGTTATGCATGGAGACCATACCGTTTTTGTAGGAGAGGTTCAATCTGCTTATCTGAATAATGATGTTGACTCACTAAATTTATCTTCAACTGGCTGGAATTATGGAGGGTAGTCATTACAAATGAGTAATTCCTCTATCAAAAAAATAGATAACAAATATAATTTTAAAATTGAATATAAATTAATTAATAATAAGGAGTTATTAACATCAAGATTATCCGAAATTCCAAAATCATCTGGCTGTTATCTTTTTAAAGATATTGATAATAACTTACTTTATATCGGTAAATCTAAAAAACTACGGAGTAGAGTAAGTAGTTATTTCAATAATTATTCAGATTTAACTCCCAGATTAAGTTTGATGGTTCGTCAAATAACTGAAATAGAAATAATAGTCACAGATAGCGAATATGAAGCATTAAATTTAGAATCAAATTTAATTAAAACAAACAAACCATATTTTAATATTCTTTTAAAGGATGATAAGAAATATCCATATCTTTGTATAACTTGGAGTGAAAAATATCCTCGAATATTTATTACAAGAAGAAGAAGAAATAGAAATAATATAGATAGATATTATGGACCTTATGTTGATGTCGGATTATTAAGGAGAACATTATTTACGATAAAAAAAATATTTCCACTTAGACAAAGACCAAGGCCAGTCTATAAAGATAGAACTTGTTTGAATTATTCAATAGGAAGATGTCCAGGTGTTTGCCAAGAGGTTATATCATCTGACGATTATAAAAAAATAATGAAACAAGTATCTATGATATTTCAGGGAAGAAATGATGACTTAGAAATATTTTTACAAAAAAAAATGCTGCAATTTTCAAATGATTTAGATTTTGAGAATGCAGCAAAAATAAGGGACCAAATTTCAGGTTTAAAATTATTAACTGAATCACAAAAAATATCAATACCAGATTCTTCAATTAACAGAGATATCTTTGGAATAGTTTCAGAAAAAAATGTAGCTAGTATACAAATTTTCCAAATGAGATCTGGTAAGCTCATTGGGAGAATTGGCTATAGTCAAAAATTAAATAATGAAGATGAAAATCTTATTTTACAAAAGATATTAGAAGAGCATTATATGAATGTTGAACCTGTAGAAATACCATCAGAAATTCTTATTCAATATAACCTTCCAAAACAAGCAACCATAGAGGATTGGTTAACGGAGCTAAGAAAAAAGAAAGTAAAAATCTTTATCCCAAAAAGAAATAAAAAACATGAAACTGTAGAAATGGTTTTAAAAAATGCGAAATTGGAATTAGATAGAATATTAAATGGGATACAAGATAATGAATCATCAATTGAGGATCTTGCCCAAATACTTGAATTAAGCGAACAACCTAAAAGAATTGAAGGTTATGACATAAGCCATATTCAAGGTAGTGACCCTGTAGCATCACAAGTCGTTTTTATTGATGGGATTCCTTCTAAACAGGATTATAGGAAATATAAAATTAAAGATCCAAACGTTTTTGTAGGACATAGTGATGATTTTGCTTCGATATATGAAGTAATACATAGAAGGTTTAAGAAATGGTCAAGATTTAAAAAAAGCGGAGGGGATTTTTCAATAATAAATGATAAAACGAATAGTAAATTAGACAATGAACTTCTATCAGATTGGCCTGATTTAATAATGATTGATGGAGGAAAAGGACAGTTAAATGCAGCTATTAAAGCATTAAAAGAATTAAATCTTGAGGAAGAAGTAACTATATGTTCATTGGCAAAAAAAAATGAAGAAATATTTATTCCAGGATTTACTAAGTCTCTTGATACTGATGAAAATCAAAAAGGAGTTCTTCTATTAAGAAGGGTAAGAGATGAAGCACATAGATTTGCATTATCTTTTCATAGAGACAAAAGATCTAAAAGAATGAATAGATCTCAATTGTCCCAAATCAGTGGATTAGGACCATCAAGAATAAGAGAATTGCTTGAGCATTTTAAATCAATAGACGCGATAAGAATAGCTAGTAAAGAGGATTTATCAAAAGTTAAAGGACTTGGAAAAAATTCAGTAAATGATATATATGAATATTTTAACGAGTTATAAATATTAATTAATTTTTGAAAAATAGATTTCTTGATATTGTTGAATATAATTATATTAAAAATATATATTTTTAAATTAATCTAGTAATTTGGCAGCTGAAGCATATCTCTGGTTTAAATCACTTCACATTATTGGTGTAATCGTTTGGTTTGCGGGACTTTTTTATTTAGTAAGACTTTTTATATATCATGAAGAATCTAAAAATATGGATAATGAATTAAAAATTGCCTTTAATAAACAATACACCTTGATGGAAAAAAGGCTGGCGAATATAATCACAACACCTGGGATGATATTAGCTTTAAGTATGGCTATTTGCATGGTTATTATGCAACCAAGTTGGTTAAGTGAGAAGTGGTTGCAAATTAAAATTTCTTTTGTTTTGGGATTAGTAATTTATCATTCTTATTGTTATAAAATAATGTATTCATTACATAATGGTACTTCAACCATTTCAGCAAAGAACCTTAGATTATTAAATGAATTGCCTACTTTATTATTATTTATAATTGTACTTTTAGTTATTTTTAAAAATAATTTTCCAACTAGTGTTGCTACATGGAGCGTAGTTGGACTAATTATTTTCATGTTGGCTTCAATACAATTATATGCAAAGATTAGAAAGAAAAATGAGAATTCATTAAGTAATGAATAGGGAAGACTTAGTTAAATTAACTTCCAATATTAATAAAAATAGTTGTCCTAAAAATATTAATTTTCACTGTCATACAAAATTTAGTGATGGAAGTTTAGAACCATATGAACTTTTAGAACAAGCTTATAAAAATAACTTGAAATTTTTATCAATAACCGATCATCATACAATTAAAGCTCATGAATATATAAAAAAAAATAATATACTCAAAAATTTTCCTAAAGATTCTTTTACATTAATTTCGGGAATAGAAATTAATTGTTTGATTTTAGGATGTTTAGTACATGTAATTGGATTGGGTATAGATATAAAAAGTAAATACCTAAATCCCTACATCCTTGGAGAGTCTCCAATAGGTAATGATTTAAATATTAAATCAGTTATAAAAGCAATAGATTTAGCTGGGGGCTTATCATTTCTTGCACATCCAGCGAGATACAGGATTCCCTTTTATAAATTAATTCCAGAGGCCAAAATACAAGGTATTGATGGAATAGAGGTTTGGTACGATTATGATCTTAATGAAGTATGGAATCCTAGTTTATTTGTATGTTCAGAAATAGATAAATTAGCAGATAAATATTCAATGCTAAAAACATGCGGAACAGATAGTCATGGACTTTCGCTATTAGGTAGATAATTCAGAATTCGTTTTTTTCAATTATTGAATCGGTATTAATAATTATGTTCTTTATATTTTCAATAACATCTGATGAACAATTATTCCACATTTTTCTATTGACAATTTCAAGAAATCTTTGTGCAATATCTCTTAAAGCCCATGGATTATTCTCTAGAAAGAAATTCCTAAGATCCAGATCACATAACCACGATTTATAAACTTCCTCATAACACCAATCTGAGACTACTTCAGTAGAAGCATCAAAAGCATATAAGTAATCTAGTGTAGCTGAAAATTCAAACGCTCCTTTATAACCATTATCCTTCATTCCATTTATCCATTTAGGGTTAAGTACTCTTGATATAACAACTTTATTAATTTCATCTTGTAATTTTGAAATTTTGGATAATCCAAATTTTGATAAATCACCATGATACATTTCAGGAAATTTACCGCTCAATTTTTTAACTGCTGAAGATAATCCTCCCTGAAACTGATAATAATCATCAGAATCTAAAATATCATGTTCCTTATTATCTTGGTTATGAACAACTAACTGCACATTTTTAAGTGCATTTTCTAATGATTTTTTATCCTCTATAGGTTCAAGATTATCACTGTAAATCCACTTACTCCAATTAAGAAAAGATTCTCCAAAATCATCAATATTTTCCCAATTAGAATTTGAAATTAGTTCTTGCAGACCAGCTCCATATGAACTTGGCGCTGACCCAAATATACGATTAATTGAATCACCATCCCTTGATGCCCCAGCGAGAGGGTTAAATTTATCATCCTCATTAAGATTTGAAACAAGATTTATTGCTTTAGAAGTTAATTTAACTAACTGTGGAAATGCATCTCTAAACATTCCCGAAATTCTTAAAGTAACATCAACCCTTGGTCTTTCGAGAACAGATAAAGGAATGATTTCTAGATCAACTACTCTTCTTGAAGGCCCATCCCAAATAGGCTGTAGTCCTAATAAATATAGAATTTGACAAATGTCTTCACCACCATTTCTCATTGTGGATGTTGCCCATACAGATATTGCTATATTTTTTAAATCTTCTCCATTATCTTGTTTGTATAAATCAAGTATTTGTGAAGCAGACTGACAACCAACACTCCATGCTGATTCAGTTGGCAGTCCTCTCGAATCAACTGAAAAGAAATTTTTACCAGTGGGTAAAGTTTCAGTTTTACCTCTCGTAGGAGCTCCAGATGGACCACTTTTTACATATTGTCCCTTTAATGAATTAATAAATGATAATTTCTCATTATATGAAGAATTAATGATTGGAATTAGAATCTCTTTTTTTAATAATAAAAAATACTTATTATGTTTTTTTTCATTAAAGAAATAGTCTATTATTTTCTGATTTTTATATTTTTCTAGATTTTTTATATTGATATTCTTTTTGTAAAAAAATAAATATATTAAGTACTTTGCTTGTTGTTCCAAAAAATCAATAGCCATTCTAAAGTTTAAAATATTTTTGTTGGAAAAAGTCAAAAATATTTTTTTATCCTTTTCACTTAACATTTGATCATATTGATTTGTCCAAGGATTCAAATCTAGTTTTAAATGTTTTGCTATATATTGAGTAACACCAATTCGGTTCGTATTTGGTACTCTAGCAATACACAAGAATAAATTAATTTCATTAATATCATCCTGCCTATTGCCAAAAATATGCAAACCTGTCCTGATTTGAGATTCTTTAATATTGCAAAGAAAGGAATCAATTTCTTCTATTTGATTATTTTTATTCTTTAAAGTAATTTCGCTAAAATCTTTTTTTATTAATTCAAAAATGGAATTTTTTATTATTTCAATCCGATTAGAATTTAATAATTTTGCTTCAAAATATTCGTCTAAATAATTTTCTAATATTGAATATTTTCCATATAATTCAGACCTATCCAAAGGAGGGGTTAAATGATCAATAATTGTTGCAGCAGTTCTTCTTTTAGCTTGGGATCCTTCTCCAGGATCATTTACGATAAAGGGATATATGTTTGGTATTGCTGGACAAATAATATTTGGAAAACATTTATTGCTGAGACCTATAGATTTACCAGGTAACCATTCAACAGTCCCATGTTTACCAATATGGCACATAGCATTTGCATTAAAAACTTTTTCAATCCAAAAATATTGTGCTAAATATCTATGGGGAGGTGGAAGATCGGGAGAATGAATATCTCTATCAGTGAAAGCGTCATAACCTCGTTGAGGTTGAATCAATAATGTTATTTTTCCAAATCTAATACCATTTATTGAGAAGCCTTTATTATCTAGATCGATCGCATCACATGGTTTACCCCAACGACTAACAATAATATTTTTGGGATCAATTTCTAAATAATTCCAATATTTTAAATATTCACTAAGTGGTAAGTAATCTAATGGTTTATTATTTTGAGATTCAATATCATTAGTTCTAGTTTTTATAAGCATTGACATTAATTCCGAAGAATCTTGAGGATAATTACAAGATCCAAGGTCATAACCATCTTCTTTTAGCCAATTAAGAATATTTATTATTGAAGATGGTGTATTTAGACCAACGCCATTACCGATTCTTCCGTTCTTTACTGGATAATTACTTATTACTAAACAAATTCTTTTATCAAAATTATTAAGTTTCTGAAGTTTCACATAATTTGTTGCAAATTTTGAAATCCACTGAATACCTACTTGATCAGCTTTGTAACTAGTTATTTCACTATATAGTGTATTTTTCTTAGAAATTATTTCTTTAAATGCTGAAGGACAGGTAGTAATTCTTCCATCAAATTCAGGAATAATTATTTGCATTAATAAATCAGATGAATTCATTCCAATAGATGAATTTAACCACTCTTTTCTCGATCTATTAGAAGAAAGAAGCTGTAAAATTGGAATATTAAGAGAAGTAAAAATATTTGTTGAATTTTCAATTAATTCATTATTTTTGATTTGAGATGAAGAAAATGAAGTTGTGGTAATTATTAGTTTAATATCTTCTTTTTTAAAAATTTCTATTAATTTCTTCTGAATAATATCATCTTTTAGTGTTGAAATAAAAAATGTTTTAGGAGATAACCCGCATTTTCTTAATTGGAAGTTAAGTTTTTCGTTTACTTCAATTTCATTAGCCAAAAAAAGTGATTTATAGGATATTATTCCTATCTTTTCGCCAATTTCATTTTTCCAATCATGTAAATAGGGATCTGCATAAAAAGTAATATTCAAAAAATCATCAGGAATTAATTTTTCATCTACAACTAAATAATTTAAACAATTAAGAAACTTTCTATAATTATCCAGTCCTCCAGATCTTAGTAATCTAGAAATATTTAATGCAATATTTTTATCTATACTACTTATTTCACATAGGGAAATTTCCTGGTCAATGGTGCCTGATAGGATTACTAACTTCCTTTTTTTATTAACTGCTTGCCAATTTAAAAGTTGTTCAATCCCATAGTTCCATGTACCTTTATCTCCAAATATTCTAAGTACGACTACTTTTGCATAATTTATTGTTTTTAATAAATAATTATCTATTTGAGCAGAGGAATTTAAATTAGAAATTTCTAAAGCTCTTATATTATTTGTTAATGAAGCAAATTCTTTTTCTAACAATAAGTTTGATATAAGATTTAAATCAGCCTTGACACTTGTTATAAAAATAAAATCTGCAGCTGGTTGCTCAATTAAATCATCCTTATTCTTTTCATTTCCTGCTATATTTAATATCCTGTGCATTTTTATATATAAATAAGGTTTAGAATACGTAAGTAGGATAAAACAAGTTTACCTTAATTAAAAAAATTAAATATGCATGAATTTCTTCCATACGCCTGGTTCGAAGGGAAATGTATTCCATTTAAAGAAGCAAAAATATCAATAGCTACTCATGCACTACATTACGGTACTGCTGCATTTGGAGGAATGCGAGCGATACCTAACCCAACAAACAAAGAAGAATTCCTTTTGTTTAGAACTGATAAACATATAAAAAGATTATCTCAAAGTGCAAAATTACTCTTAACTGAAATTTCTGAAGAATATATTTTTAAAGCCTTAGAAGAAGTTATAAAAAGAAACAAGCCAGAAAAACCTATTTATATAAGACCATTTGTATATACAAGCGATTTAGGTATAGCGCCAAGGTTACACAATATTGAAACAAATTTCTTTATTTATTGTATTGAACTAGGAGATTATCTATCCCCAGAAGGTGTTTCATGTAGAATGAGTAGTTGGACAAGGCAAGAAGATAGATCTCTCCCCTTAAGAGGAAAAATAAGTGGAGCATATATTACTAGTTCATTAGCCAAAACAGAAGCTAGTTTATCGGGTTTTGATGAAGCCCTGCTATTAAATTCAAGTGGTAAGGTAAGCGAAGCTAGTGGTATGAATTTATTTATTGTTAGGAATGGTGACTTAATCACTCCTGGTGTTGATCAAGATATCCTTGAGGGTATTACTAGAGCTAGTGTAATTGAATTAGCAAAATCATTTGGAATAAATGTAATTGAGAGGCCTGTTGATAAAACAGAATTATTAATAGCAGATGAAGTTTTTCTAACTGGTACAGCAGCAAAAATTACACCAATTAAAAAAATTGAATCAACTGAATTAAATGTTGAAAGACCAATAATGAATAAATTAAAAAGTAAGCTTATAGAAATAACAGAAGGTCGTTCTCAAGACTATGATAATTGGGTAACAAGAATTTCACTAAAATAAATTATTTTTAACCTAAAAATGGAATCTTTCAGAACCTATCTAAATAGAGATGAAAAACCATTAATTATTTTTGACGGTGGTACTGGAACATCGTTTCAGAACTTAAATCTTACTGCAGATAACTTTGGAGGAAAAGAATTAGAGGGGTGTAATGAAAACCTTGTTTTATCATCGCCAGAGGTAGTTGAGAAGGTTCATAATTCATTTTTAGAAGCAGGTTGTCATGTTATAGAAACTAATACATTTGGAGCCTCATCAATAGTTCTTGATGAATATGATATTGCGGATAAGGCTTATGAGATAAATAAAAATGCGGCATTTATAGCAAAAAAAGCTGCTGCCAAATACTCATCAGAAGATAAACCAAGGTTTGTAGCAGGTTCAATTGGGCCAACAACTAAATTACCCACCTTAGGACATATAGATTTTGATGAATTAAAGCAATCATATAAAGAACAAATTTATGGTCTTATAGATGGAGGAGTTGATCTTCTTTTGATTGAAACTTGTCAGGATGTTTTACAAATTAAATCTGCCTTATTAGCATCAAAAGAAATTCTAGAAAGTAAAAATATTGATATCCCTTTAATGGTATCTATAACAATGGAAACAACAGGTACTATGCTTGTTGGATCTGATATTGCTTCTGCATTAACAATATTAGAGCCATTTAATATAGATATCCTTGGACTTAATTGTGCAACTGGTCCAGAGCAAATGAAGGAACATATTAAATATTTGTCTGAAAATTCTCCCTTCGCTATAAGCTGTATTCCCAATGCAGGTCTTCCTGAAAATATTGGTGGTGTAGCTCACTATAGATTAAAGCCAATAGAATTAAAGATGCAGTTAATGAATTTTATATATGACTTTAATGTTCAATTAATAGGTGGATGTTGTGGGACAACACCTGAACATATAAAAAACCTGTCTTCAATAATCGATGAAATTATTGATAATGAAAGGAATAACAACAATGGTAAGAAAAATTCAAGCGGTTTTATTCCATCTGCCTCATCAATATATAACTCTGTGCCATATAAACAAGACAATTCAATTTTGATAATAGGAGAAAGATTAAATGCAAGTGGATCGAAAAAGGTAAGGGAGTTATTAAATAACGACGATTGGGATGGCTTAGTTGCCATTGCCAAGCAACAACAAAAAGAAAATGCTCACGTTCTTGATGTAAATGTCGATTATGTAGGGAGAGACGGAGTGAAAGATATGAAAGAAATAACTTCAAGACTAGTTACCAATATAAATTTACCTTTAATGATTGACTCTACAGATGCTGACAAAATGGAAAGTGGATTAAAGTCAGCTGGTGGTAAATGTATTATAAATTCAACCAATTACGAAGATGGCAATGAAAGGTTTGATCAAGTTCTAAATTTAGCCTTAGGGTATGGTTCAGGTCTTGTTGTCGGAACAATTGATGAAGATGGAATGGCAAGGAATTCAGAAAAAAAATATAAGATTGTCAGACGAGCGATTAATAGAACAAGAGAATGTGGTTTGTCAGATTATGAGCTATTTTTTGATCCATTAGCTCTGCCAATATCTACAGGGATAGAAGAAGATAGATTAAACGCTAAAGAAACTATTAGTGCAATATTAAAAATACGTGAAAATTTCCCAGATATTCATATCATACTTGGGATATCAAACATTAGTTTTGGTCTTTCTCCATTATCAAGAATTAATCTAAATTCAATATTTTTAGATGAATGCATTAAAGCAGGATTAGATTCTGCCATCATCGCACCGAATAAAATTTTGCCATTATCAAAAATTTCTGAAGAAACTAAAAAGCTTTGCTTAGATTTGATATATGACAAAAGAGAATTTGAAGATGATATTTGCATTTATGATCCATTAGTTGAATTAACAAAGGCTTTTCAAGATTTATCTATTCAAGATTTCAAAAAAGCATCTTCAGAAAATAAAAACCTAACTCTTGAAGAAAGTCTGAAAAATCATATTATTGATGGAGAAAAAATAGGATTAGAGGATCAATTAAATAAAGCGTTAAAAAAATATAAACCTCTTGAAATAATTAATACCTTTTTATTAGATGGAATGAAAGTTGTAGGAGATTTATTTGGCTCAGGTCAAATGCAATTGCCATTTGTACTTCAATCCGCTGAAACAATGAAATTTGCTGTTTCAATTTTAGAACCATATATGGAAACTGTAGATGAAAACATATCAAATGGAAAACTCTTGATTGCAACTGTTAAAGGCGATGTTCATGATATTGGAAAAAATTTAGTAGATATTATACTTACAAATAATGGTTATGACGTAATAAATCTTGGAATAAAGCAAGATGTTTCAGCAATTATAGATGCACAAAAAAAGCACAATGCAGATTGCATCGCTATGAGCGGATTACTTGTTAAATCAACTGCTTTTATGAAAGATAATTTAGAGGCTTTTAACAATGAAAATATTAGTGTTCCAGTAATATTAGGAGGCGCAGCCTTAACCCCAAAATTTGTAAATGAGGACTGCAGCAAAATATATAAAGGGAAAATATTGTACGGAAAAGATGCATTCACTGATCTTAGATTCATGAATGAATATATGGATAATAAGAAAAAGGGTAATTGGTCAAATACAGAGGGTTTCATTAATAACGAGGGTATAAATATTAATTTAGCCTCATCAAAATCCAACTCTCAAGTTGTTAAAAAATCAATATCCACACATACCGAGTCTTCCAAATTAAATTTAAAAGAAAATTTTATAAGATCTAAATTTATAAATGAAGAAGATCCAATTCAAGTCCCTTTCTTGGGGACGAAAGTCTTGAACGATGTTGATATAGATTTAAATAAGTTAATATTTTACTTAGACACAAAAGCTCTATTTAGCGGGCAATGGCAAATAAAAAAAGGAAAAAACCAAAGCGTAGATGAATACAATAACTACTTGGATTCGTATGCTAAACCATTGTTAGATAAATGGTTAGAGATAATTATAGAAAAAAAACTTATATCACCCAAAGCAGTTTATGGATATTTCAGATGCGGGAGAAAAAATAATAGTATTCTCTTATTTGACGAAAAATCATTAAATAAAATTTCAAAATTTAATTTTCCACGACAAAAATCTGGGAATAATTTATGCATAGCTGATTTTTATTGTGATTTAAAAAATGATAAACCGATAGATATATTTCCTATGCAGGCAGTAACGATGGGCGATATTGCTAGTGAATATTCTCAAAAATTATTTAAAGAAGATAAATATAGCGATTATTTGTTATTCCATGGACTTACAGTGCAATTAGCAGAAGCTCTAGCTGAGTATGTCCATGCCTTAATTCGTATTGAATGTGGTTTTAGGTCTGAAGAACCAGACAAAAATAGAGAAATACTAGCTCAAAAATATAGAGGAGCTAGATATTCTTTTGGTTATCCTGCATGTCCAAAAGTATCTGATTCAAACATACAATTATCATTGTTGGATGCAAAAAGAATAAACTTGACCATGGATGAATCTGAACAACTTCATCCAGAACAAAGTACTACAGCTATCATTTCACTACACTCAAAAGCTAAATATTTCAGCGCTTAATCTAAATTTTTAGTTGTTTTCTAAATATACAATAACTTCTTCCTGTAGTTCTTCCATCGTTTCATTATCACCTAGATCAATTCCCTCACCCGCGGCATCCTGTGTTAACTCAAGATAATATGAAGCACCATCACTAGATAAAAATTCTAATGCGGAAGATTCACCACTATCTTTAAAAGCTTCATAAAGAGCCTTAAATGCTATGTTGTCAGTAAAGTCCCAATCCATAATGAAAAAAACCTTATTAGAATTATTACCTCCTTACCCCCCATACTCGTCAACCTATTTTAAAGAAATGTTGGTGTTTTATTATTATTAAAAAAAATCTATGACCATAAATAATCAAAATCAGTTAAATGTCCTTGGAGAAAAAATTGAGATTTGTAGTTGCTCACCTATGACAGGGTGGTTCAGAGATGGATTTTGCAACTATGACAAAAATGATGGAGGGAATCATTCCATATGTTGTGTAATGGATGATAATTTTCTTAAATATAGTAAATCACAAGGTAATGATTTAATAACTCCTATGCCTATTTATTCCTTCCCAGGACTAAAGGATGGTGATCATTGGTGTATTTGTCTAGATAGGTGGAAGCAAGCATTATTAGACGGTCTTGCACCAAAAGTCATATTAGAATCAACGAATATTGTAGTCTTAGAATCAGTACCTCTGGAAAAATTGAAAGAATATCAATTTAATAAAAAGTAATTACAAGTTTAATTTTTTTTTTAGAATGATTATGATAAATTTTTTTAAATGAGTTTAGAAATATATTGGGAAAAAGCACTAGAACAAACTCGATTATCTATTGATGATGAATCATTATATCCTCTCAAAACTGAAATTATTACGAGAGATTTATATGAAAAAGACGACTTCATAATTAGGAAACTCGATACCTCAAAATTTAATAAAAAAAAAATTTATGGTCCTAAGCAAAATCCGTTTTGTCCCTGGGAAAAGTTACTAGAAATTGATAAAATCGGTGATAATCATCAACTAATATTAAATAAGTACCCTGTACAAAAAGGTCATATTTTACTTATTACAAATGAATGGAAACCTCAAAATGGATGGTTAGATATTAAAGATTGGAGAGCAATCAAACAAGTTAATAAAGATACTAGTGGATTATGGTTTTTCAATAGTTCTCCAATTGCAGGAGCAAGTCAACCTCACAGGCATTTTCAACTTTTGCGTAGATCTAAAAGTGAGATATCATGCCCTAGAGAAAAGTGGTTTTTAGAGATGAACGCATATAAAGATCTAGATAGTAAGCTTAAAAAAAATATTATTGTATCCAAATTTAATTTTTTAGATAATCCATCATGTCTTTTTGAATTGTACTTAGAATTATGCAAGAAATTAGGACTTGGAGACCCTATTAATAATAAGAAGCCGATATACCCTTACAATATTTTAATAACTAATAAATGGATCGCTCTTATAAAAAGAAAAAATGATCATATTCATGGTTTCAGTATTAACGGTTTAGGATTTGCAGGATATCTATTAGTAACTGAAAATTCAAATATTAATTATTTAAAGAAGTTTGGCCCAGAAAAACTACTAGAAAGTTTTGTTTGAATACTAGTTGGTTACTTCAACTTCCTTATCCCTGCTTATTTGGCTTTCTAGAACTTCTATAGATGCTGTTACGGAGGCAATTTTACGTTCAAGTGAATCCTTAATATAATTAAGCATTTCTAATTTCTTATGTTGATAAAAACTCTTTTTTTCTTTAGGTGACTTGAAATAACAACTAAACATTTTTGTTTTTATTATAAAAAGATACTTAATTGACCTGTGACATAAAAATAAAATGGTTTTAATTTAAAAACAATATTCCGTATGGACTTTCAATTTTTTTTGAATAAAATTAAATAAAATCCATACTATTCAAGTAAATATTATTGAATATTCCTGAAAATTCAAATACAAAAAGAATTTCAATTGATTTACCTGAGGAACTAATTTCCAGGTTTGATCAATTACGAAAAGAGTGGGGACTTAGAGCAAGAGGACCTGTAATAGAAAAGATCCTTAAAGAAATTCTTAAAGAAGATGATTTACTACCTAAGAACCAACAGCAAGAAATAGACTTTAACGAGAAGAATAATATTGAAAATTTAAATATTGATGAAGATACTGCATTGGTATTAATTAAATCAGATGTAAAAAAAGAAGTTAATGAGATATCTTTGAATAAAAGATTTACAAATAACAATCAATATAAAGAAAAAGCCAACTCAAACATAAGCCTTCCCAATTTTGTTGAAAAAAAAGTAAAGAATCTAAGAAGAAGTATTAATAGTGAAAAATTAAAGGAGAATATTAATGATATTCAAATTAATACAATTAAAGAAACTGAATTAATAAAATGTCGAATTGAGTTAATTAGTCATTGGAAAACCTTATATGGATCAGTTCCTAACGATTATGTAGTAGAAGCTTCGATGGATTGGTTTGAAAGGGATATTTGGCCAAATCTTGATGGAACTGAAAATCTACCCTTTACGTGGAGTGCAGCAAATAAATTAATGTCAGAATTATGCCCATTTTGGATAAAGAAAAATCCATCCCTTGAAATCGTTTTATTAATGATTGGTGTTTTAGAAGACCCTTTTGCTACATCAGATTTGATAAATAGAATACCAACACTTATGAGAAGGTTTGTATGTAGATTTAAGCGAAATAATAGATCAAATTCATTTGAAACATTGGACTCAACAATGACAGTACATGGAGCACTTAAATTATTGAATTTATCAACATCTGCAGGATCAGCTCATACGTTCCGTAAAATTAGGGAGGCCTATAAATCAATAGCCTTAGAAACGCATCCAGATGCTGGAGGATCAACAGATCAAATGAGAAAATTAAATGAAGCGTATCAATTGCTAAAAAATCTATATAGAAATTAGTATACTGATTCTCATATAAGACTATACATAAGTCTATTTAATAGTCTTATATAAGACGACTGTTAAGTACAAAATTTCTAATTTTCATCAATATATTTTTTCAAATTTAAAGAAGCAATAATTATGCATAAATGAAATTAAAATGAAATTAAAATAGAATATATTTTTTAAAATATGTTTGTATTGCACTTCTAATATGAGACTTAATATAAGTCTAATTAATAGTCTTAAAATAGATATGTAAGAAAACTTAATTTATCAATTTGAATGATTCATACCCAAACCGCTTATAAAGCCTGGGAAAAATTTAAAATTGAATAATAAATCAATAAATTATGTCCTTTCAATGTCCAATAAATTAACAATGGCTAGAAAATACTGCTATAAGTGACTTTTATATCTTTCCGTACTGCCTTAAAGACAGTACTACTTAGACTGAAGCTTTTCTATAGCAGTTTGTTTATCAATGCTAGGGACATCACTTAATCCGTTAGCATCAAACCAAGGGGCGCTAGCCCAATCAAACCCTTCCCCAAAAGTATTATCTGGTGCAGTTATGTACCAATGACATGAAGCATCTGGTATGTCAACAGCACATTTTGACCAATCATCTGACCATTGAGGGACTTGTACCCACAGCACTGAAGATAGAAGTAAAGATAATAAATTGATCATAGGCTTAATCATACAACATTAATTAGATTTATAGGATTATTAATTATCTTATATGAGATTAAGAATTAGACTAATATATAGTCTCATATAAGATTTGTAATATGACTAATTCCTCAATTTAGTATTAAAACATTTTTCAACATTAGTAATGATATTTGAATGTATTGATGTAATGTCCGAATCAAGTAATGTTTTATCTTTATCTCTATAAGATAATCTAAATGTATAACTTATATGATCATCTCCAAATTTAGTATCTTCAAAAACATCAAGTAAATTAACATCCTCTAATAGATTTTTTCCGGTTTTTCTTATTTGTGATGTTATTTCGCTAATTAAAAATTTCTTACTGAAAACAAAATTTATATCCCTTTCCATTTTCGGAACAATTGGGTATTGCTTATATATTGGAATCCATTTATTTTTTCTTGTACTAGCTCCCAAGAGGTTAGAAACATTTATGTTAAATAAATAAACTTTTTTTAATGACTTCTTTTCTAATAGAAGTTTGGGATGTATTTCACCAAAATAACCTGCATCTTTCCCTTCAATAAATAATTTTGCTGTTCTTCCTGGATGAAGAAAATCAATTGAATCAGTAGGTTTATCATCAATTTTTATGTTCAAAGATGATAAAGCCTCCTTTAACTTTCCTCTGGCTTGGAAATAATTAAGATCGTTATCCTTACCCGAATTTATCCATTTTCCAAATTTTTTATTTCCATAAATCGCACCATTCAGAACTTCTTCTTGAATAAACTCAGTTTTCTTTTGAAAAACATTTCCAATTTCAAATATATAACAACTTGTTTGTCCAGCTTTTATATTACGGTTCACTATTTCCAAATGTTCTTTCCAGATATTATCTCTAAGACAGCTTGTTTCTAATAACAAAGGATTAGAAATCTTTATAAGTTTTTCATCATCTTCAGGAACAAGAGAGTAGCTTAGTACCTCGTTAAAACCATTTTCTATAAAACCATTTTTTACTTTTCTCAATGCCAACTGTTTTGATGACAATTTTCCAGGCTTAATTGGATTAGGAAGTTTTAAGTCGAATCTGTCATACCCTATTAATCTTGCTATTTCTTCAATTAAATCTATTTCTCTTGTTAGATCATGAGATCTATTAGGAATTACTGCTACATCCCAGCCATATTCTTTATTCTTTAAAGTACAACCTATGAGTGTTAATTTATCAACTATTTCATTATCAGATAAATTTCTTTTTTCAAATTGATCGTTAATAATTAATGGACCAAGAATTTTATGTATTCGATTTCTCCGTAGTTTAATAAATGTATCCTCATTACTTATTAAATTTGAAGTATTGATGATTGGTGAATTAATAGAAAAATATTCTTCTAAAAGATTAATTGCCCTTGTTACTGCACTTATTGTATTTTTTGATGAAATCCCTTTTTCATACCTGCTGCTAGATTCTGTTCTTATGCCAGCCGCCTTGGATGATTTTCTTATAGTAACTGGATTAAAAACAGCGCCTTCAAGGTAAATAGATGATGTAGTATTACTTACAGAAGTCTCTAAACCGCCTATAACCCCTGCAATAGCTACCGGTTTATCACAACAAGTAATAACTGTGATATTGTCATTTAAGTCATATTCTTTTCCATCTAAGCAAATAAGGCTTTCGTAATCCTTGCCTTTTCTCACAGAGAAATCTTCTGGAGAAACTTCCTTACCAATTAAGTTTGACAATTTATCTTTATCAAACGCATGCAAAGGTTGACCTTGTTCTAATAGGATATAATTTGTCAAATCAACTAGAAGATTAATAGATTTTATACCTGATTTTTCTATACGGTCTTTAAGCCAATTTGGCGATAATTTCTCTCCATTTACTCCATCAATGCAGCTTATTGTATAAATGCAATTAGACTCTATAGCATCTGGACAAAGTTTAATTCCCTTAAGTAAATGAATATTGTATGTATGGTTTAATTCTGGAAAATTTAAGGTGGATTCTAAAAGTGCAGAAATTTCACGGGCTATACCTATAACAGACATTCCATCAGGTCTATTAGCTGTAATGGCCAAATCATATATAAAATCATTTAATTGAAGCAAGTCAGACCCTGGAGTGCCCAATACATGTTTTAGGGCGAACTCTTCATCAATGATCTCTATACCTTCGCTAGAGTCCTCTAAACCCAGTTCTTGGAGTGAACATATCATTCCTTCACTCATGACACCTCTAATTTCACTTCGTTTAATAGTTAAATCAACTGCATTTAATTTCGCGCCGACAGTAGCAACATAAACATAAATATTTGGTTTAATATTGCGCGCACCACAGATAATTTGTAAATTCTTTGAATTACCAATATCGACTTGGCAAATTGAAAGTTTGTCAGATCCTTCGTGTTTTAAAACAGATAATACCTTTCCTAAAACAACACCATTTACATTTTTTGAACAATCTTCTAATGATTCAACCTCAAATCCACCAATAGATAATTTCTCAGAGAGATCCTCAGGAGTAGAAGTAATTTCTACTAAATTTTTCAACCAATTTTGAGAAACTTTCATATATATTTTTTAATCAATGATGATAAAAGAAATAAGCATATCTTCAAAAAAGTTTGTTGAAGATGTACAATAGAAAATTATACAATAAAGTATTAATTAAAATGGCCAAAAAAGGGACAAGAGTTGTAGTGACCCTGGAATGTACCGAAGCTAGGACAAGCACAGATCCTAAGAGATCAAATGGTGTCTCAAGATATACTACTGAAAAAAATCGTAGAAATACAACCGAAAGATTAGAACTAAAAAAGTTTAATCCTCATTTAAACAGAATGACAATTCACAAAGAAATTAAGTAATCAAATCAAATTAAATCATGCCTAATTCAATTTTTAAAAAACAATTATCACCTATCAAACCAGGAGATCCTATTGATTATAAGGATGTAGAACTACTAAAAAAATTCATAACCGAGAGGGGCAAAATCCTGCCAAGAAGAATGACCGGTTTAACCTCTAAGCAACAAAGAGATCTCACATTAGCTGTTAAGAGAGCCAGAATTGTAGCTCTTTTACCCTTTGTAAATCCTGAAGGATAATTTCATATTGAATATAGTTGGCACTATAATTAATATTTCAAATATTTGAAAGATTTAACTGATTTAAAAACATATATTATTGACTCTGATGATCCACATGAGGTTGATGACGCTATTTCATTAGAAATAAAAGAAGGAAATAAAAAAAATTTATGGATACATATTAGTAATCCATGCAAACTCTTTTTGCATGACTCTAATGTTGATTTAAACGCAAGAAAGAGAAATAGTAGTTTATATTTAATTGATCAATATGTCCCAATGCTTCCTAAGGATATTCTTGAAAAGGCAAATCTAGCTCAAAATAAAGTTTCAGAAACTATTAGTGCAGCAATAGAATTCAATGAAGACGGATCAATAAATAAATATGAAATAACTGAAGCAATAATAAAACCAAAATATCAATTAACATATGAAGATGCAAATGAAATATTAGAAATAGAACCCAAAGAAGAAATAGAATTAATTGAGATTAAAAAATTATTAGAAAAAAGTATTAAATTTAGAAAGAAACAAGGAGCAATTAATTTTGAAAGTCCTAATAATAAAATTAAATTATATGAGGATAAGATTATATTAACTAAATTAGAGAAAACAATATCACAAAGTATAATTGCAGAATCTATGATATTAATGGGTTATGTAACAAGTTTATTTATAGATAAATATGATTTAGCGGCTGCATTTAGGATTCAAAAAATAAACTGTAATCCATCTGAAATACTTAATAGATATAATGATAGTGATATTAAATATATAATACTAAAACAATATATGGGAAGAAGTTACATAACTACTAAGCCAGGAATCCATGAATCATTAGGCCTTAAAATGTATGTACAATGCACATCACCACTAAGAAGATATCTTGATTTAATTATACAAAGGCAAGTTTATAACAAAATTAATAATTATGAAGTTCTTAGTAAAGATTCAGTCTCTAAGATTATTGATTATTCAAAAAATAGACAATCAGAAAATAATAATATATTTAAAAATGATAAAATTAAGTATTTAAAATTATTTTTTAAGAATGAAAAAAAAGCTTTATATAAAATTATATTCGTTAAGTGGATTAATCATAAAAAAAATATTGCTTTGGTTTATTTTCCAGATTATTCACTAGAAATACTTATTACACTTTTTGTTTCAATAGAAATATACAGTAATAAAATATATAAAGTTAAATATATTATTACTGATAGTAATCTTTTAGAATTTATATATTAATAAGATAATCAGTATAATTGGTTGTTATTAGTTTAAATAATATCTGTTAGTATAAATAAAAAAGCTTTATGACTTTTGTCATTACTACACCTTTATACTATGTTAACGATAAACCTCATTTAGGAAGTGTATATACAACAATAATTTGTGACTCAATAGCTAGGTATAAAAGGCTTGCAGGTGAAGAAGTTATTTTCATTACTGGTGTTGATGAACATGGTTTAAAAATACAAAGAACAGCTAATGAAAAGGGTATTGCGCCAAAATCACATTGTGATGAAATCTCAGAAGTCTTTAATAATAATTGGAAGGATTGGAATATATCCTTTGACAAATTTATAAGAACAAGCTCAAAAAATCATGAATTTGTTGTTAATGAATTTTATGAAAGAGTAAAAGCATCAGATGATATCTATATGGGTGTTCAAAAAGGTTGGTATTGTGTCGGTTGTGAAGAATTTAAAGATAATCCAGAAAATTCATCAACATACAAGTGTCCAATACATCAAAAAAATCTAGAATGGAAAAATGAAGAGAATCTCTTTTTTAGGCTTTCAAAATATCAAAAAGAAATCGAGAAAATAATCAACGAACCTTCATTTATAGAGCCAATAGAAAGAAAGAATGAAATTATAAATTTTGTTTCTAGAGGTTTAAAGGATTTTTCTATTTCAAGAACAAATGTTACATGGGGAATTCCAGTACCTGGTTACGATAACCATACCTTTTATGTTTGGTTTGATGCTTTACTTGGATATGTAAGTGCCATTAGTTCTGATGCGACAGAAAATTCATTGGAAAAATCAATTAATGGAGGATGGCCAGCTGATGTTCATTTAATTGGTAAGGATATTCTGAGATTCCATGCTGTATATTGGCCTGCAATGCTCATTTCTGCCAAAATGAAAGTTCCTAAAAAGGTTTTTGGGCACGGATTTCTTACAAGAGAGGGGCAAAAAATGGGTAAAAGCTTAGGAAATGTACTAGACCCTGATTTACTGCTTACAAAATATGGAAATGATCCTGTAAGGTGGTACCTCATTAAAGACATATCATTAGGAAATGATGGAGATTTTCAAGATAAAAGATTTGTTGACATCATCAATAATGACTTAGCTAATACAATTGGTAATTTATTAAATAGAACATCATCTATGTCTAGAAAATGGTTTGATAATAAAGTGCCAAATAATGAAAAAATTTTAAGTGAAAATAAATTAGAGAATTTTGCCAAAATTGCAGTTAAAAACTATATTTATAACTTTGATAACTACAAATTAGATTTAGCAGCTAATGAAGTACTTAGCCTAGCAATTAATACAAATTTGTATTTGAATGATAATCAGCCATGGGTGCTAATAAAAGAGAAAGATAATCTACCTCTAGTTAAAGAAATTATTTATAACGTTTTAGAAAGTACCAGAATAATAGGATTATTATTACTACCTTTATTGCCCGAGTTATCTACAAAAATTAATGAGCAACTTGGTTCTACATACAGCAAAGAAATTCCTTGGAAAAAACAATTAAGTTGGGGATTATTAGTAAGGAACTCAATACTTCCTAAACCCACTCCAATCATAAATAAACTGGAGTATGAGCAACATTTATAGATTAATAATTTTCCTTCCATTATTTATGCTTGGTTGCGCCCAAAATATAATTGATGAAAAAAAAGTAATACAAAAAATAGAAAGTTTAGATATGACTATTTTCTCTAAAAGTGGAGATAAAATATATTCAATTAAAAGTCCAAATTCAAGTTATGACAATATTGAATTAAAATTCGAATTAAAAAAACCTATCATTAATATTCTCAATGGGGAAGAAACTAAATATATTATTAGTTCACAAGAATCTACATTATCAGACAACAATAAACTCTTGCAATTGAAAGGGAATGTTAAATTAAAAACTCTTAAAACAGAAGGGGATTTTTTATATGCTGATAGTTTTATTTGGAATATAGAAAATACTAACTATCTATTAGAAGGTAATATAAGATTTGAAAATCAAAATATCATCTTAAATTCAGGAAAAGCCATATTGGGTTCAGATAATATAATTGAATTTTTCAATCCAGTAAAATATATAATAAAAGATGAAAATAACGAAAATAAGTATGAAATAAATTCAGAAAATGCTTACTATAATTTAACCACTGAATCAGTAAGTTTTAAAGCTAAAGATAAAAGAGTAAAATCAATAATTTATTTTTAAATTTTATTTTTTGAAAAAAGATTATTAATTTTTTTTGACCAGTTATTAATCCATTTTTCATCAGACTTCGTAAAACACTTAGCACTCCAGCCTCCAATCAATATAAAAGACCTATTATTTATAGGCACAACTAGGATAGATGGGATTTCGGCACAAAAATTAAAAAATTCATCTCTTCCAGGATAAAATTTAGTGTTTGCTAATGATATTAATTTCATATCTTTTATAGATCTCAGACAAGTTTCCCCAGGTTTAAAATCATTACTTGAAGTGATTCCCCTCCTCAATATATTAACTCCATCATTGTGGATTAATATTGCTGCTGCCGCTGTAGAAGTTAATATTGCTTCAGAACCCCATGCAAGTTCATCAATAACTTCATCCGGCATGTTTCTATCGAAGAGAAACCTATTTTCTCCTTTTAAAGCAGCTTTCTCACCAGCTAATGGTTCGAATTGTTTAAATAAAAAACCTATCAAAATAATAATTAATGAAGCTATTGCGGCTAACACTTGTGCTCTCTCAAGCTCAGGAGTGATTGTTTCTATTGAAATGAAATTTGCTATCTGAAAAATAAAGAGTATTGCACCGACTAATATTAATGATTTCCCATTGAATCCCATATTTTAAATATGTTATTTCTAATTGAATTATGCAAATATTATATTGTTTAGTACATTTAAAATTACTCAAACATATGGTTTTTAATATATAATTAACCAAAACCTTTCAAAATGAAACTAAAAATCAATAAATATATACTTTCTCTTATTTTCACTGGCTTAATTTTTATTCTTATACCCTCAACTACGTACGCTAATGAAGTTATTAGCATAAATAAATTTTTTGGTATTACTCAACAGAAGACTGTTATAAATTACGAAAAAAGTCAGCCTTCATCTATTGACAATCCTGTAGTGGATCCAAATTTTAACACTATGAGATCAAAAGATACTGAGAGTTCAACTGCTACTTATATAGTTATAGGTTTGTTAGTTGCTGCCACAATTATCCCTTTAGCAACATGGTGGTATTTCTCTAAATAATAGAGAATTTATGAATGCCAAGGATTTAAGTATTAGTGAATATTCATCTTATATAGTTTTTATTACAGGGGGAACAAAGAGTGGCAAAAGTGAATTCGCAGAGCATCTTGCAAAGGAGGTAAAAAAATTATCATATGTTGCCTTATCTGAAAACAATTTGAATGATAAAGAATGGCAAGATAAAATTAATCTACATCGAAAAAGAAGGCCAAAAGATTGGAAATTAATAGAAACAACAGATCTAATAAATACATTAAGGAAAGAAGAGGGTCCATTATTAATAGATTCGATTGGCGGATTCGTTATGAAAAGTATTGAAAAGGAACAAAATGAATGGTCAACAAAAATGAATTCACTTATAAGTCTCTTAATGAAAAGAAAAAGTATAACAATTATTGTTGGAGAGCAAGTAGGTTGGAGTCTGGTTTCTGAATATAAAATTGGTAATACTTATATTGAAAGAATCGGCGAACTTCAAAAGAGAATAACCAAAATATCAAAAGATAATTGGCTGGCAATAAACGGCAGAGCAATCAAAATAGATGAAATAAGTATTGAAATACCTACTTAAAATTGGAAGTCGCTCTATTTGAACCTAGAATCCCACAAAATACTGGAAATATTGCCAGATCATGTGCTGCATTTAATATACCTTTAAATCTTATAGAGCCCTTGGGATTTAAATTAGAGGATAAATATTTAAAAAGAGCAGGATTAGACTATTGGCCTCTAGTTACAGTTAATAAGTATGAGAATTTTGAAACATTTTTGACGTCAAAATCAACAAACAGAATAATTTCTTTTAGTAAAAAAAATGGATTATACTTGAACGATTTTAAATTTAAGCAAGATGATATTTTGCTATTTGGGAGAGAAGATTCAGGATTACCAGATTCCATTATTAATAAAAGCGACTTTTTAATATCAATATTTATGCCGAATTTACAGACCGGGAACAATGATCAAAAAGGTGTTAGAAGTCTAAACCTCTCTGTAGCATGTGGAATAGCTATATATGAGGCCCACAAACAAATAAATTTTCAAAATGGTAATTAAGTACAACCAATGCCCTACAATAATGCCATGTCTCGGTAGCTCAGCTGGTTAGAGCGGCGGATTCATAGCCCGCAGGTCGCGTGTTCAAGTCACGCTCGAGACATTTTCAATACTTTTCAATTGAAGAACATAGGTGAAATTTTTAATTAATAAAACTATTAAAGACAATAATGCTTAATTCACTCGGCACAGTCTTAGATCCAAAGAAATCTAAAGCAAAATATCCAGAAGCAAGGGTTATAGTTCTTGATGACAATTTTAATACTTTTCAGCATGTCGCAAATTGTCTCATAACAATTATCCCAAGCATGAGTGAAAAAAGGGCATGGGATCTAACCATCAAAGTTGACAAGACAGGATCGGCGGAGGTATGGAGAGGTAATCTTGAACAGGCAGAGTTATATCATGAGCAACTCTTCAGCAAAGGATTAACAATGGCTCCAATTGAAAAAACATAAAATTAATAAGATTGACAGAAAATTTTTGGCTTATAAATTCGAATCGTTCAAGGGTTAAAAGGTTTTCAAAGAATAATCAAAATAAAGATAAATTTTTTGAATATATGTTTATTGACTCTGGGAGAATCCTCGGTGTTTTAGGAAAAGAACCACCTCTTATGACAACAAGAGAAGAACTTAAAGTTGATAAAGCTAGAGATGAATGGAAAAAATTAATCGCTCAAGGTTGGAGGAGAACCAAACCAGTTTGGGAAGACTTTTAGTATCCAATATTGTTACTAGGATTAGTTATATAAATTATGAGATTTAGGACGTAGTTAGCGGGTAAATTTAATGGCTTCAAAAGTAACAAAGCCATTCCTTGAGTCACATTAAATTCTTTTTTTTTCATAAAAAAATAAAAGTCTCATTTTAATTATAAAAAGACTGTCAAATTCAAACTAAAAATAATGAAAAAAAGATACAAAAGCATTTATTGATTAAGGATTATCAAGATAACTAATATCTAAAACTTATTTTAAAAAATTATAGATAAAGGGTTACTTGTTTTTTTTTAACAAAAAAAATAAACGTTATAATTAATATTTCCTTCTATTTATTAGTTAATAAATACCTAATGAAATATCTTATCACAAGCAAAAGAACAAGAGCTTTATTTGGTATTGGAATAGTTGCTATAAGTATTGGATTAATATCAAAAAAAGTAATTAACTATCCAACTGGAGAATGTATGAAAGGTACTCAAGAAATAACCTTTAATATCTAGCCATTAATCATCTTACATTTTTCTTAATTCTTAAATCCAGTCAACTTTGATAAATCTTTTAGTGAAAGTACACCTAAAATTAGTTTTCCATTTATTTCCCATGTGGGAAACCCTTTAATTTTTTTATCAATACATAACTGAGTTTGACTGTTTATGCCATCTCTTGCACATTCAACCACATTAAGTTCTCTATAAGCTTGCTTACCAAATAATTCACTTTGATTAAGGCAATTAGGACACCAATATGCTGAATATTTAACTACACCATTATCTTTGAGGTATTTTGCCAACTCGATTGATTCCCTAGTGCTTTCTGAGGTGACTATAAGTTCTCTCTGATTATTTAAGTGGGAGCTATTTACAACGTTTGAGAAAGGAAGCAAAACTAATAGTGGGATTAATAGGTGTTTCATTTATTTACTACTTTTCCTCCATATTTTCTTACTACCTTATCAAGCAAAATTCGTATATCTTTATTTTTAAGTTTCTCTATTTGCTGAAGATTTTCAATAAGATCACATATTTGATCCTGTGTATCTTCATTTAATTCACTTACTGCCATTTATATTTTGAGTTTTTATAATACAATTTTAAATCAAAAGTAATTCTACATTCTTATTGTATTTATATTTTTTTATTGCTATTTTTTTATAGCGGGCTAAGGTTCATATCTCCACGAGGATTTAGTCCGCTTAATTTTTAAAGATTCAATTTATAATGGATCCTTCTTTAAGAAGTTGATTAGAAATATTAAAAAATATTTATCTCTATTTAATTTCTAAATTCCATTGAAAAGCATTCCTATATAAACATTAATAGTGTGACACTATTTATTCAATAATGTTGTTATTTCGCTTCATAACTTTCTTAAAATACTTAAACTCAATAAATTCATGCATCATTTTGATATCATCAGATAGTACTTTTTTATTAACTGCATATTCGTCCACATTAAGTGAAGAACTATTATTTTCAGAAAATGTTTCGTGGTCAAAAGAAAAGTTTATAAAATCCTTATTATTATTCTGATTTTGACCATAAGATTCATTTAACACACCTCGAGACCTTAACGCTTCCTCAACCAATAAACCTGTGACTTTTGACTGACTAAACTCATTAGCTGTACACAATTTTTCAATAATTTCATGAACTTCTTCACTTGGCAAAAAACCAATTCTTTTCCTCGGAGAGGGCATAATTAAAAAAATTAGTGTGACACTTGCACATTATAAGTGTTGCACTATATTTGATTTAAGTCAACTAATTTTGCTATGCATATTTTATTATTTCCTGTCGGATTTATTCTTTGGTATCTAGCTTATGAAGCAAAACCTATCATTAATGATGATATAACACTTAATTGGGAAGAAAAAAATACAATTAAAAGAAATAAACTTTTAAATATAATAAACGAAAGCTTTTAAAATTTACTGCTAATCGATTTTGACCATTCCTTGTGCTTATTATCTAAGTCTGAGATTAACTGTTTTTGATAAGTAAATTTGAGTTGATTTTCGTTAAGTGATTTTTTTGTGATAATCATCTCTTTAGAGAAAAAATAAGGAGTGTTAGAACTACTAATTTTTTTTTTGACTTCCATATTATGAATTTATCTATTTTTTTTATATGACTTAGAAGGTTATAGTCTCAATATTTTTATATTCTTTTTATATTTCCTTCATATGTTTATTTAGCACGTTTGTAAAAAATATTAGTTTATTAAATAATAAAGGCTATATTTAAACAAAATATATGTTTTATCATGAATCTAAAGGAGAGAGGGATTACTGTTGGAGATTTACTAATAATACTAATAATAATAATCACTTCTACAATATTGATTAAATCATTTAGCAAGGATAAGAAAACAACTCTTAATTATAGTAATCAAGAACAAGTTTCTTATAAGGAAAATTACTATCAAAAATTTATTTGAATTGCTTATATAAATTATTTATAAAACTCTTATTTAATTGAATTAACTATTTAGTATATCTTATGTAAATTTTAAAAATTAATAATTATCAAACAATGAGTTTATGTATTTTAAATATTTTGATTGAATGATTTAGAACTTTCCCATTTCAAATTATCATTTAAATCATTGAAATCATTTGATATTGAAACTAAATTCACCATTTGCAGAATTTGAGTTTTATTTAGCCTGTTAATGGCAATTAGTTTATTAAGCATTTCTAAAACAGATTTATCATTAATATTCATTGTTTGTAAAAAACTATGATCCTTCAATTCAAATACTTTAAATTATAATTTTAAAAATTTCATTATATTTTTTATGCTAAATATAAAAAATATTTATAAAATCATCAAAAATAAAACTTTTACTTATATGAAAATATCTTAAGCTCAGTTTTTTATAAATTCGTTTATTGTAAAAAGAAAAAAATGAAAAAAAACTCCAAGAAAGATTACCTTAATAGAGATGAAGTTAATGAAATGATTGAATCAGCTTTAAGGAGACATAATAGAAGATCTACAATAATATCCAGCGTACTTGGCTGGATCTTAATTGGAGGTTATTCGTTTGGACTTTTTCAAGCAGTTCAAAATGTCTAATTAATCTTTTCTTTAAATAAGAACTTCCTAAATGATAAATTAATATAAGCATAATTTTTTTTATGAGGGAATATATTAAGGCAAATCTTACAGTGATAAGAAAATATTTAAAAAAACGAAAAAAGTATACATCAAAATTAAATAATGATTCGATAATGGAAGAATTCAAAGAATGGAGCAAAGATCCATTACCAGAGACAGAATCAATATGGACTTTACCTGACTTAACGAGGAATGAAAGACTAAAAAATTTTTGTCGCTCAATTAAGAAGGAAATAAGATAAGTTTTTAACTACCTAGTTGTATATGATTTACCTTTAAGTAAAAATAACCCGCAAATCCAACTATATTCAAAATTACAACAAAAATCCAAGCTCCAATTGGCTGATTAGAATCAAATTTTTTTATTTTAACTTTTTCCTTTAGTCTTTCAATATATTTAGCCATAATTAAAAATATTAAAAAGAATATTTCTAATTATAGAGAGTTAAATTTTAAGGAATCTTAAATAAAATAAAATTTCTTTTAATTCGAATTTTTATTGTCAAGCCTGTTAATGGGATATTTAATTAACTCCTTTTTGAGATTTTTTAAAAGTTTATTGTGATTCAAAATTGTAAATTTCCTAGTAAAGGAATAATGCCATTTCATTGAAATAAAAAAAAACTTGCTAATTCATTATTAATAAAATTATAATACTTATTACGGTCAAACAGACCATACATAATTTAAATAAGGACAAATTTTTCATGAGCTTAAAAGTTGGCCAAGAAGCACCAGACTTTAGTGCTACAGCAGTATATGATCAAGAGTTTAAGGAGATTACACTTTCAGGTCTAAGAGGTAAATGGGTTGTTCTCTTCTTTTACCCACTAGATTTTACATTTGTATGTCCAACTGAAATCACTGCATTTAGTGATAGATACCAAGATTTCTCAGCACTTAATACGGAAATACTTGGAGTATCAGTTGATAGCAAGCACTGTCATTTGGCTTGGATACAAACCCCAAGAAATGAAGGTGGTATAGGTGATATTAACTATCCATTAGTTTCTGACTTAAAAAGAGAAATTTGCCAGGCTTACAATGTTCTAAATGATGATGGGGAGGCTGATAGAGGTTTATTTCTTATCAATCCCGAAGGAGTAGTTATGCATACGACAGTTAACAAGGCTCCTGTAGGTAGAAATGTTGATGAAACGTTAAGGATTCTTCAAGGTTATCAATACGTTGCGGCAAACCCCGATGAAGTATGTCCAGCAAACTGGACCCCTGGGGAAAAAACAATGTTAGAGGACCCTAAAGGTAGTAAGGAATATTTTTCTGCGCTATAGAAGAATTAGAAACATTTAAGCAAGTATTGAATAGTAAATAATTATAAAAAAATAAAAAATAAATAAATTCAAAAAGGGGATAACATCCCTTTTTTGAGGTTTGGGAACGATCCAATCGCTTAAATTAGTTTTATATGATATAAAGGACCACGTATAAAAAGAAATTTCTATGGCGACTAGGATAAAAACATTAATAAAATTTAAGTCATTTAAACCAAAATATCTATAAATATGAAACTGATCATGAACACTAATATTATTAATTTGAAGATGCCAAAGATAGAGAGAAATCAAAATAAAATTTACCAATATTATTTTTTTTAACAGAAACCTAGATTTCTTAAAAATTAATAGGATAGAAATTAAAAATATTAAAAAACTTAACTGTGGAATATCCAGTTTTGGTACATTCATTCCTTCAAGAAGTAAATTAAATATAAGATCAAAATTTATATATATATAATCAGCTATTAAGTAAGAGAGAAATATTAAATTTATTGCTACTAAGAATAATAATCTTTTTCCTTTAATTATTTTTATACTATGTATTTTGTCCTTACTAAAATTATAGTATGTATATTTTTTTAAAGAGTTTATATACACCAAAGATGGACATATTGCACCGCTCAAATAGTAAAGAATTGAATAAAAGGAAATATCATTAATATTGAGGGAATACAAATTAAACCATTGTTTTTGTACAAATGGAAGAATAAGTAAAAATGAAAGTGTAACTAATAATTTAGTTGTATTGTTTTTAATTATCAAAAAAATATTTTTTTTAATTTAAAGCAATTAAATCAAACTTTCAACAATTTAGAAGTTGTTAATTTAAAAACTTTTTTATCTATGGTTTCTTGATTTAAAAGTATATCAACTAATTTATCTAGTAAGACTCTATTTTTTTTCAATATATTTATTGAATTATTTAATGAAATTTTAGAAATATTTATGATTTCCTTATCTATTCTTGAACTGGTATTTTCTGCTATGAGAGGCTTTCTTCCAAATAATCCATCTCCTAAATACATTTCATTATTATCAGAATCCATTGAAATTGGACCAATAATTGAAAATCCATATTTTGTAACCATTTCCCTTACGATATTAGTGGCATAAGAGATATCGTTTATGGAGCATTGTGTAATTTCACCTTCACCAAAAACTATCGTTTCTGCTGCTCTTCCAGCTAAAGCAATTTCAATTTTTGAAAATAATAATTTTTTTGAAATCAATCCACTAGAAATTACATCTTCGTCAGGGCATATTTTTGTATATCCTCCTATAGATCCAGATCTAGGTAAAATCGTAATTTTATCAACTGATTCAATTCCATTTCTCACAGCAGATACAATTGCTCTACCTACTTCGTTATAAGCAATAATTTTTTTCATATTAGGAGAAGTTATTAAAGAACTTCTCAGGCCAATGGTAATTTTATCAAGAGCATTTTCTATATGAAGATCACTGATTAATTTAGATTCGTCTCTAGCACAGTGAATAGCACTCTCGTTCATCAAGTTTGCAAGATCTGCTCCCGAAAATCCAACTGTTCTAGAAGCCCAATATCCTAAGTCAACTTCGCTTGAAAGAGGTTTGGAAAGTGAGTGAACTGAAAGAATTTTTTTTCTTCCATCTAAATCTGGAAGCATTACTTCAATTTTCCTATCAAATCTACCAGGTCTTAATAATGCTGAATCCAAAATATCTGGTCTATTTGTTGCTGCTAAAACAATAATCCCAGAATTATCAGCAAAACCATCTAATTCAGTTAGAAGCTGATTAAGGGTTTGTTCTCTTTCATCATTTCCACCTCCGATCCCAGACCCTCTTTGCCTACCAATGGAATCAATTTCATCAATGAAAATTATACAAGGAGATTTTTCCTTAGCCTTAGAGAACAGATCACGAACTCGGCTTGCTCCAACACCAACAAAAAGTTCTACAAACTCTGATGCCGATATTGAGAGAAAAGGTACTCCTGATTCACCAGCAATTGCTTTAGCTAATAATGTTTTACCTGTTCCTGGCGGGCCTATTAGAAGAACTCCCTTAGGAACTTTTGCTCCAAGATTTTCAAATTTCTTTGGTTCTTTCAAAAATGTTATTACCTCTTTTAATTCCTCAGCGGCTTCAGGGACGCCAGCTACATCATCGAATCTCGTTTCTACATCATCAATAGTTAAAAATTTAGCTTGATTTTTGGTAAAACCAAAAGCTCTGGAAGCCAATTTTGATGTGCTCCTCAAGATTAAGACTATAGCTAATATGAAAATCAGGAAAAGACTTATTGAAGCAAATGAATTAGCAGCTGAGGCTTCTTTTCTACTATTATTAATAGTAAGATTTACCTTATTTTCAGTAGCCTTTTCAAGGATTAATTGATCGTTGTAAAGGATAGGTATTTTAAATTTATCGCCATTTTTATACAGAACATCAATTTCTCTCTGCCTCGGATAAAAAAATATTGATTCTATTTTTCCCGTCTCAATATCTTCTAGAAGATCCGAATAACTTGATTTAGAATCTGAATATGAGAATTGTGATCTAAACACTAATCTTTACAAGTGATTAATAAAGCATATATGCTTATTTAAAAAATTGACGTATATAAACAAAATATACTCAAAAGTTTTGGAGATAACCAGTTAAAGGTTATATTATTATAAGGAAATAAAGAATCAGAATGGCTGTACCAAAGAAGAAAAAATCAAAAAGCAAAAGGAACCAAAGACACGCTGTTTGGAAAGGAAAAGCAGCAATAGCAGCTCAAAAAGCTATATCTTTAGGTAAATCAGTTTTAACTGGGAAAGCTCAAGGATTTGTTTATCCTATTGAAGAAGAAGAAGAGTAGCTTTTAAGATCCTAATTTAAATGCTTCAAGTATAATGGCATAAATTGCACCGATTCTTAATTTATCAACTACAGTCCATAGATAATAAAATTTTGAGCTTGCGGCAGGTTTAATTCTTATAATGATTTCAATGAAAAAGATAATTATTGGAACCATAATTAACTCATTTTTACCTTCAGATATAAATTTTGTAAGAAAATTGGCGAACAAAAAATAACCCGTCAAAACAGAAATTAGTACAATAGATTTTGTCCTCCAAGTATCACTTAGAAACCCAAAAAATAAATTATTTAACTGGTAGGTAATTCTTGAAAAATTAGTTTTTTGCATTACTAAAAGACACTAAATAATCACTTAGAAAGCTATGGTCAACATATGATTTTTTTAGTTTAGGGCCTTTAATCACATTTGCCACATTATTCTCATCACCAAGACTGTCTAAAATACAATCTAATTTAATATTTTTCTCAAGAACAATTGGGATATTTGAAGGAACAAAAATTGTGGGTAAGTTAGCTCCCAAGGAAGATTTTAATCCTGGATTGGAGTCTTCGAAAACAATTGAGTTTTCTTTGTTTATACCACTTAATTGAATTGCCTTTAAATAAGGTAATGCATTTGGTTTCTTTAATTCAACGTCTTCACTTGAAATAATGAATTCAAAAGGATTGAAGCCATTAAAAAGGTATTCAACAAGAAGATCAACTTGATTTCTTGAACTTGAAGTAACAATAAATTGTCTTACTTTTTTTCTATGTAATTCATTTGTTAATCTAAAAACACCAGTTTTTAAACTAACGCAATTTTTTTTTATAATTTCTAAATAATGTAATTGCTTTGTTTCATGAATTTTGAGAATTAAATCTTCTGAGAAATTATCATTATTAGATTTAGCGTAATAAGCAATCCTATTTTTGCCCCCATTTATCTTCAGAAGTTTTATATATGTATTAGTATTCCAATTCCAATCAATACCAAGGTCATTAAAAGCATTATTAAAAGCAGGTAAATGAGCCTCTAATTCGGTATTTGCGATGGTACCATCTAAATCCCAATAAACACCCTCAAGATAAGTCACCAAAAAGAATTTCTTTTATTTACGGTAAAATACAAGAGCAATTATTGCTGGTCCTGCTAACGCAACTACAGCTAGAGGAATAAGTGTTGCCATGATTAATGAATATGTTTTGTGATACTATTTTTACAAATAAATGACGAAACTGTACTGATACGTTACAAGATTGAATTAAATTATGGAATCATGGACATGTATAGAAAATTGTGGAGCTTGTTGTAAATTCGACTTGAACGAAAGAAGCAATTTGGCTGACAAGCTTAACGAAGAAGATATAGCTTTGATAAATTCGATGACTGCTAAAGACGGTTGGTGTAAAAACCTAGACAGAGAAAATAAAAAATGCTTAATTTATGAAACCAGACCACATTTTTGCCGAGTAAATGAATTTTCAACTTCATTTAAAGGATATTTGAAATCTGGTGATAAATTTTTAATAGATTGCTGCAAACAACATATTTCATCAAATTATGGATACCAAAGTAAAGAGATGAAAACTTTTAAAATTGCTGTTTCAGGAAAATGAATAGTAAATTAGAAAAAAAAGAAAACAATATAGAAAAAAGTTTTTTTTCTATATTTATAACGACTTTTACAACAATCTTTATTGCTGAACTAGGCGATAAAACTCAGATAGCCACATTGATGCTTTCTGCGGAATCGGGCAAGCCAATAATTGTTTTTCTTGGAAGTTCTCTAGCATTAATAAGCTCTAGCATAGTAGGAGTTCTTATTGGTAAATGGGTATCAAAAAAAATATCTCCTAGCAAATTTGCTTTATCAACTGGTGCTTTAATGATACTAATAAGTATATTTTTAGCTTATGAAACATTCAAAAAATATTTATAAATGGTTTTAAATTTATTACTATCAACTTTTCTTACCGTTTTCATAGCTGAATTAGGTGACAAAACTCAACTTGCTACTTTAACTATAAGCGGCACTTCAAATAAACCACTAGCAGTTTTTCTAGGATCTTCTTCAGCACTTGTTTTTGCAAGTTTACTAGGAGCTTTAACAGGCGGGTCCATTTCGAGTTTTTTACCCGAGGTTGTTCTTAAGTCAATAGCCTCCATTACATTTTTTATAATAGGTATAAGGCTTTTTATCAATTCTTTCACCATCGAAAAAGAAGAAAAAGAAGAGAAAGAAAATAATTAGTTTTAAGCTTGGATAATAAGGTGTAATAATGAAGTGTATACCCACTAAATTAATTTATAATTTCATCTAGATCATGTTCACATCATCTTCAATAATTGATAATATTAATCAGTCAGAAGGGTTAGAATATAAAAAATTATGCAGATTATTAAAAATAACAAAGAAATCTGAAAAGGATAAATTAGATATTGCTTTAGAAGCTCTAGAAACACTTGAAATAATTAATAAAAATGAAGATAACGAATATACCTGCATAAAAAATAGTGATCATCTTGTCGCCAAAATAAGATGTAGTAGCAAAGGCTATTGCTTTGCTGTAAGGGGAAAAGACGAAGAAGATATATATATTAAAGAAAATCTACTTAACTATGCATGGAATGGAGATAAAGTTTTAGTAAGGATAATAAAAGAGGGTTATAGAAGAAGATCACCTGAAGGAATAGTTGATTGTATTCTTGAAAGATCAAATCAAATACTTCTTTCTAAAGTTGAAATAATAAACAATGATGTATATGCAATCCCAATAGACGATAGGATCCTATCTAAAATTAAACTTCCCAAAGAGAATATAAAATACACGTTCAAACCAGACAAAAAGAATATAGTAAAAGTTGAGATTGATAGATTTCCGATAGGTCAAGATGAAGGACTAGGTCATGTGATACAAGAACTAAAACTAAACAATAATGAAGAATATGATACTGACTTTGTTTTATCTAAAAGCAATATCGTTAAACCATACAATTTAAATCATATTGAGTCTAAAAAAATAGAAAAGAGGGAGAGGATAGACCTTACAGATAAAAACTCTTATTTATTCAAAAGTTGGGATTCTAATAATTCTCCAATGCTCCCAATGATTCAAATAGAGCAGGGGAAAAACAAAAATACTAAATTATGGATACATACAAATAATCTTGCAGAAAGAGTAGATCTAAATAGTAAAAAATCTTTAGAAATATTATTTCAAGGCTTTGAATCATTGCCCTTATTAAATGATTGGCAAAACTACCTTAGTGAAACCATAAGGAATGATTCTGAATTTAAATTTGGTGAAAAGAATAATGCAATAAGCCTCTGTGTGCATTTAAATAGTGATAATGAAATAATTGATTGGTCATTTCATCTTACTTTAGTAAAGTGCTCTCTTATTGTCGGAAGTGATCATACTGAGGCACTTCTATCTAGAAAAAGTAAATCAAGAATCACCTCTCGGGTATTAAAACCTATAAAGGAATATATCGACGATTTAGATAAAATAGTTGAAATTTCTTGTTCATTCAGACAAAAACATCTTTTGGAGGGTAAGGTTGAAATTCCAGCACCACTCAATAAAATTGAAGCACTAGAAGAATTTTTTATTCATAATCCAGCTGAATATTCAAAAGGATATTTTGAATCATTAAATAAAGAAGATTGCCAAACTTTCCTTTCACCAATATTATATGAAGCTAATTTAATATGGTTCAAACATTCAAATCAATATGGCTTAAAAAGCGCCGGACATCTCTCAAATGGAATAGATTATGTTAATGCAAATGAAATCATCAAATATTCAGAATTTATTGATAATGATATAGAGCTTAATGAAGATGGTAATTTGACATTTAGTCAAGTAATAAAATTATGTGGCGATGATAATAAAAAAAGAATCTTACATAAACTTCTAATTAATGAATTTAAGGACAACGAAATAAGGTTGATATCTAAAGATCCTGATAAAGATGAATCAGAAAAATTATTTATTTCTCCATGGACAATTCCTGGATTTGACTTTACTAATCTTATTAACCAGTACTGTATTTTTAATATGATAATAAATGGTAAGAAGTCAAAGAAAAATAATATTGAAGCAATCAATATATCGGAAAGTAATTCATTAGACCTAGTAAATTGGGATATATTTAATTCATCAATTTCAAAAAATCTAGAAATATTATTTAACAAGTTTGTGATAGATAAACTTAATGAATTCAAGTACAAAGTTAACCAATATAAATCTAATATGATAAATTTAAAAAAAGTAAGAAAAGCAGAAAAATTACTAGGTAATATTTATAGTGGTTTTATTTTATCAGTGCAAACGTATGGTTTCTTTGTTGAGATATCAGAACTAAATGTAGAGGGTTTAGTACATGTAAGTACTCTTAATAATGATTGGTACGAATACAGGTCAAGGCAAAATCTATTGATTGGAAGAAAATCTAAAAAATCATATAAAGTTGGAGATGCAATAGAAGTAAAAATAATAAAAGTCGATATTCTTAAATATCAAATTGATTTAGAATTAACATAAATAAATTTTCACAAATTATATTATGGAAATATTAACCAAAAATATTTAAGATAACTTTTTATAATTATGTTTAAGAAAAAATATTTACTTTTAACTCTTTTTTTAATAATAATATTTCAAATTTTATTATATACAAATAATAATCAGAAGACTTCATTTAGATACTTTAAATGGACCCTCCAAGAAGTAAGTATAGGTAAGCTAATCAGTATTTCGTTTTTTTCAGGTTTATTTGTAAGTACTTTATTAAATACAACAATTACTACTACTAGTTTCAGAAAAAAATCTTTCGATAATTTGGAAGATGAATTTGTATCTAATAATAATAAGGAAGAAATGGAACCAAACCTTGAGATGCCGCCACAAAGGGATATTAGAGAAACTCAACCAACAATTTCTGTTAATTACAGAGTAGTCAAAAATATGAATGATAATAATTTACAAAAAGATCAAAGTTATTCAAATCAAGATATTAAAGATGACTGGGATAGTGTTGATAATGATTGGTAGAAAAATAAATTAATTAAAAATTTTTTTTATAATATAATAGAATAAATAGTTTTTTTTATGGAAGAAAATTTAGACAAAAATAATGAAGTAAATAAAGAAATATCAGATAACACTACTAAATCAAACTCAAAGGAAATAAAAGTACCTAATTCAGAAAAAGTTATCAATATGGATATAAACAATAGTGATTCTGCTACTAAAGTTGTTATAAATAATGAAATTAATACTACCGAAAAACCTATAACAAAACCAAAAAAAGAACTCCCAGTAGAGAAAAAGCCTTTCCAAGAATTTATTAACATGCACCTAATTCCTTCACTTACTGAGGAAATTAATCAAAGAGGATTAGAAATAAACAATATTAACCTCACTAACACAAATAGACCTATTGCTGGAGATAAATGTTGGGTAATTAATTGTGAAATTAAAGATACATGTAACTTTTGGTTATCCTTTGAGAAGGATGACATTAGTTCATTAAAAAGTATTTCTTTATCAAAACCTAATCAACAACCCAGTATTATTGAATCTTTTCTTATTGACGAAAAAAGAATTACCCTAAAATTAATAATTTCAAGAGTACTTCAAAGATTGAATGGACAAAAGTTAATAGGAGTTAATTAGAAAAACAATAACACCAAGTTAACTTTTCCCTCGAAAATACAAATCATAGTAAATAATAGTATTAATAAACCGAATAAAAAATGGCTCAATCAACTGTTGAATCAAAAAATAAAAAAGATATTAATAATGGAAAGATACCCGCAAAAGAAACAATTTTGTCCCCAAGATTCTATACAACAGACTTTGAGGCTATGGAAAATATGGATTTATCAATAAACGAGGAGGAATTGGAAGCTATTTGTGAGGAATTTAGGAAAGATTACAATAGACATCATTTTGTAAGAAATAGTGAATTTGAAGGCGCTGCAGAAAAATTAGATCCTGAGACAAGAGAGCTATTTGTTGATTTTCTCGAGGGAAGTTGTACATCAGAATTTTCAGGTTTTTTACTTTATAAGGAACTTAGTAAGAGAATTAAAGTCAAAAACCCTCTACTTGCTGAATGTTTTGCTCATATGGCCAGAGATGAAGCAAGACATGCAGGTTTTTTAAATAAATCAATGAGTGACTTTGGACTTCAGTTAGATTTAGGTTTTTTAACAGCCAATAAAGATTACACTTATTTCCCTCCAAGAAGTATTTTTTACGCTACTTATTTATCCGAAAAAATAGGTTATTGGAGATACATAGCAATTTATAGGCATCTCGAAAAGAATCCTGATAGCAAAATATTTCCACTATTTAATTACTTTGAAAATTGGTGTCAAGATGAAAATAGACATGGGGATTTTTTTGACGCATTAATGAAAGCACAGCCTCGTACTGTTAAATCTTTAAGCCAAAAAATTACCATTGGTGGCTCTACTTTTACACACCCATTATTTGACTACTTCCATAGGTTTAGATATTTTTTGAATAATCTTCCATTAACATCCAAGTTATGGTCTAGGTTCTTTCTATTAGCTGTATTTGCAACTATGTATGCAAGGGATTTGGGAATTAAAAAAGATTTCTACAATTCTTTAGGTTTAGATGCCAGAGATTACGACCAGTTTGTTATTAATAAAACAAATGAAACTGCAGCTAGAGTTTTCCCTGTAGTAATGGACGTTTATGATAAATCCTTTTATGGAAGATTAGATAAAATAGTAGAGAATAATAAGGTTCTTTCCGATATTGCAAACAGTGATGGAAATAAAGTATCTAAAACTTTTAAAAAATTACCTAAATATCTATCAAACGGTTACCAGTTATTAAGACTATACTTATTAAAACCTCTTGATAGCAAAGATTTCCAACCTTCGATTAGATAATCTTTAATACAGAGAAGATTTATAGACTCATATGCTTTCGTCACAAATCAAATCAAATGAAATCGTTTTTGGTAGTTGCAATAAAGATTTATTAGAAGAAATTATTTTCTACGGCATTGGACTTGGTGCTAATTTTGTAGAAATATTTTTAGAGAATACTGACAACTCAAGCGTGTTAGCAGAAGAAGATTTTATTACAAGTGTAAGTCCATCATTTGGAAGGGGTGCTGGAATTAGAATCTTCAAGGGGGAAAAGGATGGATTTGTAAGTACAAATGATTTAACAAAGCATGGCTTGATGAGATCGGTATGTCAGGCTATTGAGATGTTAGACATAACAGACAACAAAAGAGAAGTATTTAACGGTTTAAATAAACATAGGGACTATAGTTTATCCAAGAAAAAATGGATTAATGAAGTTCCATCTATTCATGAGATAAGTGAAAAACTACTTGTTAGCACAAAGTCTTTAAAAAAAAATAATAAAATAATAACTAGAAAAGGAAGTTACTCAAGAAATCTTCAGGAAGTAATAATAGCCTCCAGTGACGGAACCTATGTCTCAGATATTAGATTGCATCAAACAGTTGGGCTCAATGTAATTGCAAGTGATGCCCAATATAGATCAAGTGGAAGTAGAAGATTTGGATCGTCAGGAATGCCTAATGAATTCATATTATGGGATCACGAAAAAGCAGCTAATGATGTGTTTGAAAGTTCAATGAACATGTTATATGCAGATTATGTTGATGCAGGACAAATGCCTGTTGTATTAGCTAATAAATTTGGTGGCGTTATATTCCATGAAGCCTGTGGTCATTTACTTGAAACTACTCAAATAGAGAGAGGAACAACACCATTTGAGAATAAATTGAATGAAAAAATTGCACATGAATCTGTAACAGCAATAGATGAAGGGATATCAGAAGGATCCTTCGGTTCATTATCAGTAGATGATGAAGGTATGGAACCCGAAAAATCAGTTCTTATAAAAGATGGAATTTTAAAAAAATTCATATCCGACAGGGCAGGTGAATTAAGAACAGGCCATAAAAGAACAGGAAGTGGAAGAAGACAAAATTATTCTTTTGCTGCAGCTTCAAGAATGAGAAATACTTATATAGCTAAAGGTGAGCATTCCAAAGAGGATTTAATCAATAGTATTAGTGAAGGTCTTTACTGCAAATCAATGGGTGGTGGCAGTGTAGGTGCTACAGGACAATTTAATTTTGCGGTAGAAGAAGGATATCTTATTAAAAATGGAAAATTAACTAGTCCAGTAAAGGGAGCAACATTGATCGGTGAGGCTAAAGAAGTTATGCCAAAAATATCAATGTGCGGAAATGATCTCGAATTGGCTCCTGGATTCTGTGGATCCATTAGTGGAAGTGTCAACGTAACTGTTGGCCAACCTCATATTAAGGTTGATTCAATCACAGTTGGCGGAAGATAGGATATGAATTCAAGAGAAATCACAACTCAAATCTCCAAAGCTGCAGATTTACTTAATCTTAAAAAATGGGATTATGGAGCAAGCTTTTCTAATGATTATTCTGTGCAAGTAGATAAAGGAGAGGCTAAACAACTTAAGGCATCACAAAAGCAAATTTTAACTATAAGAGTTTGGAATCAATCTAATCTAGTTGGCATTACTACAACAAGTGATATTAGTGAATCTGGTATTAAAAAGGCTCTTAAGCAAGCAAATATAGCCTCTGATTTCGGCAATAAAAATGAATCTACAGAATTTTCACCACTAGCGAAGGATCCTATTAAAGTTAAGGAAATTAA
>MWOX01000130.1 GCA_002026005.1 Prochlorococcus sp. HOT208_60m_808M21 | reverse complement strand
TCCACCTGTAATAACGCAAAAAGATGCTCCTTTTTTTTTGGCAATTTTTATGCGATCTATTATTTTTTCAATTGATATAGAAGGATGTTTTTTCTCGTCCCATGAATTCTTGGTATCGCACCACGAACATCCAACTTTACATCCGGCTAATCTTATAAAAAAAGCACTTTTCCCAGCGTGATAACCTTCACCTTGTAATGAATGAAATTGTTCGACTAAGGGTAAAAAATTTGTCATTTTCATTCAAAAAAATAAAGAATATTAATTTGATTAAGTTAACTTATCTTGAGAGGCTTTTATTAATCCTTTAAATAAAGGATGAGGTTTGCCAGGTCGTGATAAAAACTCAGGATGATATTGACAGGCTAAGAAGTATGGATGATTTTCTAACTCAATTAACTCAACTAACCTGCCATCTGGTGATGTACCACTAATTTTGTATCCAGAATCTAAAAAACTTTGTTTGTAGTAATTATTAAATTCGTATCTATGTCGATGTCTCTCATAAATAACATCTTCATCATATAAGTTTTTTCCAGTGGTATTTTTTGTCAATCTACATGGATAAACTCCAAGTCTCATTGTCCCACCTAAATCAACTACATCTTCCTGTTCTGGTAATAAATGTATCACTGGATTTGGAGTGTTTGGGTCTAGTTCTGAACTAGATGCATCTGGAAGATTAGCTACATTCCTAGCCCATTCTATTACTGCACATTGCATACCAAGGCACAAACCTAAAAAGGGAATTTTATTTTCTCTTGCAAATTTTATAGCCGAAATTTTTCCATTGACTCCTCTATTGCCAAATCCCCCGGGTACGACAATTGCATCAACTTCATTTAAGTAAGTTTCTGCTGAATTTTTTTCTATCATTTCAGCACTTACCCAATGTAAATCTAATAATGCCTTTTGTTCAATGCATGCATGTCTTAAAGCTTCAACAACGGATAAATATGCATCTCCAAGTTCAATATATTTGCCTACAAGGGCAACTTTTATTGGATCTCCAGGATTTCTAAGGTTGTGTATAAGTTGCTCCCAATTTTTCAAGTCACATTTTTTATCTTCAAGGTCTAAATACTTCAGGGTTTCTTTGCATAAACCTTCTTTTTTTAAAGAAAGAGGTACAGAATAAATACTGTCTGCGTCTAAGGCTTCAATTACAGAGTTGATACTGACACCGCAAAAACCACTAAGCTTTTTTTTAAGAGCTTCATTAACAGATTTATCACTTCGGCATACAAGTAAATCTGGTTGAATTCCAATTGATCTTAATTCTTTCACTGAATGTTGTGTTGGTTTAGTTTTTATTTCGCCAGAAGTTTTGATGTAAGGAAGTAATGTTACGTGTATGTATGCAACATCGTTCCTATTGACATCATTTTTGAATTCTCTTATTGCCTCTAAAAAAGGTAGAGATTCAATATCACCAACTGTTCCACCAATTTCAGTAATAATAATATCTGCATTGCTGTTAGAGGCTACTCTATGAATCCTTTCTCTAATTTCTCCCGTTATGTGAGGTATTACTTGCACAGTTCCACCGTTATAATTACCTCTTCTTTCTTTATTAATAACTGCTTGATAAATAGATCCTGTTGTTACACTATTCAACCTAGTCATTGCAGTATCAGTAAATCTTTCGTAGTGACCTAAATCTAGATCGGTTTCAGCCCCATCTTCAGTTACAAATACTTCTCCATGTTGAAAAGGGCTCATTGTGCCTGGATCAACATTTAGATATGGATCTAGTTTTAATATTGAAACACTATATCCTCTAGACTTTAATAATCTACCTAAGCTTGCAGCCACAATTCCCTTACCAATACTAGAAACTACTCCTCCGGTGACAAAAACAAATTTTGACATTAAATATTTTTAATTAAGCACTGCCTCCTTATATTTTATTTAAACAAAAAACTTTTAGAACATCCATATATATTCTTATTCATCAATTGTTATTTCAATATCTAATTCTTTTAATTGTGATTCTGAGACATTTGAAGGCGCATTTGTGAGAAGACATTTTGCTTGTTGATTTTTTGGAAATGCTATTGTTTCTCTGATTGAATCTGCACCTATGATTAGCATGGTAATACGATCTAATCCAAACGCTATTCCACCATGAGGAGGAGCACCCATTTCTAAGGCTTCTATTAAAAATCCAAATTTTTCATTAATTTCTTTAGAAGTAAGTCCTACCGTTTTCAAAACCTCTCTTTGCAAGTTTGCTTCATGAATACGTAAAGAGCCACCTCCTAATTCCAATCCATTAAGAACTAAGTCATAAGCATTTGCTATAGAGTCCTTGATTTCTTTTTGCGAGTTTTCAGAATCTTTAGATTTTATGTTTTTTGGAGAACAAAAAGGATGATGTAAAGCTTCATATCTATTTTCCTCTTCATTTCTCTCAAACATTGGGAAATCAGTTACCCATAAGAAATTCCATTTACTTTTATCTATGAGATTTAAGTCTTTTGCGATGTATTGTCTAACCCTATCTAATGACTGATTGACAATTTGTTTATCTCCAGCTCCTAAGAGTATTAAGTCTCCATCTTTGGCTTCTGTGATTTTTAAAATATCAGCTATATGCTCTTCACTTAAATTATTTTTAATTGCCCCAATAGTCTCAAGCTCATCTCCTTTGACTCTTATAAAGGCCAAACCACCAGCTCCTGCATCTTGAGCTACTTGGAAGATGTCACCTCCTGGTTTAATTCTTACGTTGCTAATACTTGAATTGCCTCCTTTTACTGTTATGGATTTTATATAACCTCCAGACTTAATTGCCTTGGTGAAAATATTAAAGCCAATATCACCTAATACTCCTCCTAAATCTTTTAACAACATTTGATATCTAGTATCTGGTCTATCAGTGCCGTAATTATCCATTGCTGCTTGCCATGACATTCTTGGAAAAACATAATTAAAATTAATATTTAACACTTCTTTCCATATTTTTTTTATAAGACTTTCATTAAATGAAATTATTTCTTCTTCACTAATAAAGCTCATCTCAATATCTAATTGAGTAAACTCTGGCTGTCTATCTGCCCTTAAGTCTTCATCACGAAAACATTTTGCGATTTGATAATACTTATCTAAGCCCCCTACCATTAAAAGTTGTTTAAATAGTTGTGGGGATTGAGGTAAAGCAAAAAATTCTCCATTTGAAAGACGTGCTGGAATAAGAAAATCGCGAGCGCCTTCTGGAGTTGATTTTGTAAGTAATGGAGTCTCCACTTCTGTAAATCCAAAATTATCAAGAAATTCTCTAGCAACTTTAATAATTTTATGTCTTGTTTTTAAATTATCTAGTAATTTACCTCTTCTTAAATCAAGGTATCTATATTTTAATCTGAGTTCCTCTTTTGTATTTTCATAATCATGTATAGATACTGGAAAAGGTAGGTTTTTTTTAATTTGGTTGAGAATTTGCAAATCTTTAACTTTAAGCTCTAACTCTCCAGTACTTAAATTTTTATTTATTGAATCTTTTGGCCTTTTGTTAATAATTCCGCTAACCATTATTACTGTTTCATTTCTTAGAGTTTCTGCCTGTTTAAAAAGATCTGCACCATCATCGGGGTTAATTGTTATTTGTAGAAATCCACTATGGTCTCTTAAATCAATAAAAATTACACCACCATGATCTCTTCTTCTATCTACCCATCCGCATAAATTAACTAATTTACCAATATCTGCATTATTGAGTTCTTTGCAAATTTTGTTTCTCATCTAAGTATGATTTATTTATCAATAACTTATAATAATTCTTTAAGGGTAAATTTAGTTAATAATTTTTTTTATAAAACGCTCTTTTTGTTATTACCCCTTCGAATTTTTTGCCTCTTATTGATATTTGAACTTTATTATTGATTAAGGCGTGCGAAGTATTGATGTATGCAAAAGCTATAGCTTGTTGTTTAGTTGGAGACCAACTGCCGCTTGTGATAGTCCCAATATTTTCTTCACCTTTAAGAACTGCGCAACCTTTTCTTCCTATTGCTTTACCTTTTATAGAGAGACCAACTAACTTTTTTTGAATACCTAATCTTGACTGCTCTTCAAGAAATCTTCTTCCAAAGAATTCGTGATTATTTTCTAGATGTACTAGCCAGCCTAACCCAGCTTCATATGGAGAAGTTGCTTCATTTATGTCTTGACCATAAAGATGCATGCCTGCTTCAAGTCTAAGAGTATCTCTTGCTCCTAAACCACAAGGTGCAACATTTTTGGAAATTGAGAAATCCCATAAATTAATTGCTGCTTTTTTAGATAAAAGTATTTCTAGTCCATTTTCCCCCGTATAGCCTGTCTTTGAAAAGAAAATTTTTTCTTTGGACGAAATATGTTCAAAAATTTTATATTCGCATCCAAAGTTAGGGATATGTGAGATCGAAGATTTAATCCATTCTTCAAATAAATTGAATGAGTTTTTTCCCTGTAATGCTAAAAGTACTTTGTCTTTTTTGAAGTTTGTTATCGAAATTTCAGACATATTTAAATTATTTTTTATCCATTTAAAATCTTCTTCATATCTACTTGCATTAACTATTAACAACAATTCTGAGATGTCATTTTCTTGGATACCAAGGTCATAAATTATTAAGTCATCTATTATTCCTCCTTTATCATTGAGCATTACTGTATAAAGTCCCTGTCCTTCAGAAAAGGAGTATAAATTAGTAGGAAAAAGTTTTTGAATATAATCCTTTGGATTGATTCCCTTGATAGAAATCACACCCATGTGAGAAATATCAAATAATCCTGCAGAAGATCTAACTGATTCATGCTCGTTAATTAATCCTGAAAATGATATGGGCATTTCCCAACCTGCAAAATCCACTAATTTTGCATTTGATTCAACATATTTTGAATAAAGAGGACTTTTTAGCAAATCCATGAAATATTTAGTTTGTATTTAGTATTTTTACACTGTAGTTTAGAAATTTTTTATTGCATATTTTCTAATGACAAAATTAAGCTTCTGAGTACTTTGGCTGCAACTATACTACTCACTCCGCTTTTATCAATTTCTGGAGATAATTCCACAATATCTGAAGCTACAATCCTAAGGTCTTTTAAAGTTTTCAGTATTTCTTCAAAATCATTCCAAAAAAATCCTCCCGGTTCTGGAGTACCCGTCCCTGCTAGTAAACTGGGATCAAACCAATCTAAATCTATTGTTAAATAGATTGGAGAATTAGCGTATGGTAGAAGAGCTTGTTTTAACTCATGTGCATTTCCGCCTGGACAAAAGTTAACTAATTGGTTGTTGTTATGCATAATTTCAAATTCTTCTTTAGTTCCACTTCTAATTCCAACTTGCAAAATTTTTTTTTCAGGTAGCACTTCTAAGCATCTTTTCATAGTACAAGCATGACTATGTTCATTCCCTATATATGATTCTCTCAAATCTGCATGAGCATCAAGTTGAACCAATATCAAATCTGGATATTTTTTTACTAATGCTTCAATAGCACCTCTTGTAATAGAGTGCTCGCCTCCGAGCATAATAGGACTAAGGCGTTTACTAATTAAATAATTTGTTGCTGATTTTACCGATTCAATAACGGACTTTGAGTCATTTTTATCAATTAGTATTGATCCAAAATCAACATACATAATATCCTCTAAGTCTTTATTTATTTTTGGGCAATATGTTTCTAAACAAATACTGACTTGTCTAATTGCTTCTGGACCAAATCTTGCTCCTGGTTTAAACGAACATGTCCCGTCATAATTAACACCAAATATACCAATTGAGCAATTCTCAGGACTTCTTTTTGCTCCCATATAAATTGCATTTTCCTTATCAAATAAATTTTTTGTCATCTTATGAATCTAGTTCTTTTACAATTTTATTTGGCATCATTTTGAATGCTGCATTTTGAAAATTTAAATTCCAAATTTCACATTCTTTTTCTATTTTTACGACTTCATCATAATTTTGCTTTGATAAATTTAGATTTTCTGAAGAAGCAAATGTCCAACTCCAAATCCCGCTTGGATATATAGGCACGAAGGAATACATAGTTTCAGAAACTTTAAATATATTTTTTAGGGTTTTCAAAATATTTATGTGAATATTTTTGAAGGATTCAGGAGATTCGGTTTGCGTTGCTAATATCCCCCTTGGTGAAAGTATTCTTTTACATTCTTTATAAAAAGAATCTGAAAATAATAAATTTGAAAATTCTGAGGGATCTGAACAATCTATAAATATAACGTCGTAAAAATTATCTCTTGTTTTTTTGACCCATTTAACGCCATCATCAACATGTATTTCTAATCTTTTGTCATTCCATGCTTCCCCTCCAATTTCTTTTAGAAATTTTTTAGATATTTTGATTACTTCCTCATCAATTTCTACTAGATCAATTTTTGATATTTGAGAATATTTGGCGCATTCTCTTACAGTACCACCGTCACCACCGCCAATAATTAGTACATTAGATTTTTCGTCAATGCTACTTAATGCAGGATGCACAAGACACTCATGATAATATTTCTCGTCTTTTAATGATGTCATCCAGCAACCATCTAACATTAAAGCTTTACCATAATATTCATTTTCAACAACAATAATTTCTTGGTATTTTGAGATTTTTTTAAAAAGAATTTTCCCATTTAGGCCGAATCTTGAGCCTTTATGATATTCATCTATCCATGTTGTAATATTTGTCATTTGCTTTTAGGAATTTTTCCTGCCAGTTTTTGCTTGGCTATTTGCCAAAGCCGTTGAAAGTCTTTAGGAGTTTGTTTTTTAATATTATCTCCTGCATGCTCTTCCACGATTGAAAATCTGTTTAAAAATTTCTTATTAGTTTTTTGAAGAGCTGATTCAGGATTTATTTTTAAAAAGTTTGAGAGATTTAGAAGGGTAAAGTAAATATCCCCAAATTCATTTGTTATTTCTGAATCATTATTACATTTAATTGCTTCCTTTAATTCACTAATCTCTTCTTCTAACTTTTCAAAAATCTGATCGGTACTCTCCCATTTAAAACCATATTCTTTGACAACATTTGTGATTTTATCTGTTCCAACCATTGGAGGTAAATTTTTGATTTTCATATTTAAATTTTTACTAATTGATGATTCCATATCAGGTGTTTCTTTTTCTGAATTTTTTATGTTTTCCCAAATTTGTTGCGATTTTTCTAGAGATACTATTTCTTTTTTTTTAAAAATATATGGATGTCTATTAACAATTTTCTTGTTTAGATTTTTTATAACATCATTTAGTTCAAATTCTTTTTTTTCATAACCGATTTCAGCATGAAGCATTACTTGTAATAAAAGATCTCCTAACTCTTCGCATATGTTACCCGCTTTTTTTTCATATATCGCATCTATAAACTCATTACTTTCTTCATGTAAAAATGGGATCAACGATTTATGAGACTGTATTTTCTGCCAAGGGCATCCCCAAGTTTTATCTTTTAATGATTTGATATTAGATATTAAAATTTTAAAGCTTTCTAAAGTCTCTAAATCTGAATTTTTTTGTATGTTATATCTATCGTTTGAGGACATAGGATATGTTTTATTAATTTAATTTTGCCTCAATCATGAAATATTTAAATACTTAGTATAAATATTTCAACTTCATCTATTAGAATGGTTTATTATAAGGGCGATTAGCTCAGCGGTAGAGCGCCTGCCTTACAAGCAGGATGTCCCTGGTTCGAACCCTGGATCGCCCATTTATTATTTTTCTAATGACTGAGATCGTCAATCTTTCAATCAGTCAAAGTGCTGCTTCAGAACTATCTAGGCAAGCCTCGTTTGGAGGTTCTCCAGGAGAAATGTCGATTGATTTGGTAGAGGATAAAAATTGTTCTGAAGGATGGATGCATATTAAATTAAGGCCAGGTACATGTAATGGATCCCCTATTTCAAGAACTGAAGGAGTAACTTTATTCGCGGATGTGAAAAAGTTTAATTTACTTAAAGATTTAAAATTAGATTATTACGGTGATTTGAGCGGTGGTGGATTTCTCATTTCAACACCAAAAAATGCAAAGCGTTGTTCCTGCGGTTCTGGCTTCAAACTTTTGTAGAATCTATTTGTCTTTTTTTGCAAACTAATATTATTTTCATTAATTGGCTGCTCTCAAGATAAAATAAACAAAAAGTTTATTGAAATAAAATTTGGACATGACAGAGATGAATGATAAATTATCTTTAGAGAATTATTCACCTATTGAAGTAGAGAAAAAGTGGCAAGAAAAATGGGAAAGTTTAAGGGCGTTTACTCCTAACCCTGAGGATGATGGGGAGCCTTTTTGTGTTGTTATTCCGCCACCAAATGTAACTGGATCTTTGCATATGGGGCATGCATTTAATACTGCTTTGATAGATGTTGTAGTACGTTTTCAAAGACTTTTAGGCAAAAATGTTTTGTGCTTACCAGGAACTGATCATGCTTCAATAGCTGTTCAAACTATTCTTGAAAAACAATTAAAAAGTGAAGGCAAAACTAGCGAAGATATTGGAAGAGATGCATTTCTTAAAAGAGCATGGAACTGGAAAGAACAAAGTGGTGGAAGAATAGTTTCTCAATTAAAAAGGATAGGATATTCAGTTGACTGGACTAGAGAAAGATTTACTCTTGATCAAAAATTAAATGAAGCAGTTATTGAGGCTTTTAATATTCTCTATAAAAAGAATTTAATTTATAGAGGCGAATATTTGGTTAATTGGTGTCCTGAATCTCAATCTGCCGTAAGTGATCTTGAAGTTGAAATGCAAGAAGTAAATGGTCATTTATGGCATTTTAAATACCCTTTAATTTCTGAAAGTGGTGAACAGTTAGATAAGTACCTAGAAGTTGCAACAACAAGACCAGAAACTCTTTTGGGTGATACTGCTGTGGCAGTTAATCCTGATGATGATAGATATAAAGAATTTATTGGTGTCAAAGTAAAAGTCCCTTTTGTTGATAGAGAAATACCTATTATCGCCGATTCACATGTTGATAAAGATTTTGGTACTGGTTGTGTGAAGGTGACTCCAGCCCATGATCCAAATGATTTTGCAATAGGAAAAAGGCATAATTTAAAACAGATTAATGTAATGAACAAAGATGGAACTTTAAATATTAATGCAGGTATTTTTCAAAATTTAGATAGATATGAAGCTAGAAAGAAAATTATCAAAGAATTGGATAACTTAGGCCTTTTGACAAAGATAGAGGATTATAAACATACTGTTCCTTTTTCTGATAGAGGTAAGGTGCCAATTGAACCTTTATTGTCAACACAATGGTTTTTGAAAATGGATGATATATCAAAAGGATGTCTTAATGAAATTGATTCTAAAAAACCATCTTTTATTCCTCTACGCTGGGAGAAAGTTTATAAGGATTGGTTAGAGAATATTAATGATTGGTGTATTAGTCGCCAATTGTGGTGGGGGCACCAAATACCAGCATGGTATGTTTTAGATGACTCTCAAGACTCAATAGAACAAAATACTCCATATATAGTTGCAAGAAATGAAGAAGATGCGTTAATCGAAGCAAATAAAAAATTTGGATTAAATATTAAATTGGTTCGTGATAAAGATGTTTTGGACACATGGTTTTCAAGTGGTTTATGGCCTTTCTCAACCCTTGGTTGGCCAAATACAAATGATCCGGATTTTAAAAAATGGTATCCAAATAATGTTCTTGTTACTGGATTCGATATTATTTTTTTCTGGGTGGCCAGAATGACAATGATGGGGAATACTTTTACGAATAATATTCCTTTTAAGGATGTTTATATTCATGGTCTAGTTCGAGATGAAAACAATAAAAAAATGAGTAAAAGTGCAGGTAATGGTATTGATCCAATACTATTAATTGATAAATATGGTTCTGATGCTCTACGATTTGCTTTAATTAGAGAAGTTGCAGGCGCTGGACAAGATATCAGGCTTGATTTTGATAGAAAAAAAGACACATCTTCAACTGTTGAAGCTTCAAGAAATTTTGCGAATAAGTTATGGAATGCAACTAAATTTGTGTTAATTAATAAAACTTCTAACAATAATAGTTCGCTTAATGAGAGTGATGAAACTTCTTTAGAGTTATGTGATAAGTGGATTTTATCAAAATTGAATCAGGTAAATACAAAAGTGGCTGCTTTGTTGAAAGAATATAAATTGGGTGAATCTGCAAAACTTCTATATGAATTTGCATGGAATGATTTTTGTGACTGGTATGTAGAATTTGCTAAACAAAGGTTTAATAATAAAGAGACTAAAAATAGACATATATCTGAAAAAGTTTTAATAAAAGTGCTGAATGATATTTTGGTAATGATTCATCCTTTTATGCCGCACATTACTGAAGAACTTTGGCATGTACTGCAAATAAAACCAGATAATGCATTATTATCTCTTCAAAAATGGCCAATTCACGAAAATAAATTTGTTGATAATAATCTTGATAATTCCTTTCAGCAACTCTTTGAAATTATTAGGCTGATTAGAAATTTGAGAGCTGAATTAGGTCTTAAGCCATCAGAAAAAGGTCCTGTATATTTAATTTCAGACAATGATGAATTGATTGATTTTTTAAAGACTTTAGTTGACGATATTCAAACCTTAACTAAATCTTCTGAAGTGTTTATTTTTAAAACTAATGCTGTTGATAAAAAAGAGTTTGCTAAATCTTTTTCTGGGATAATTAGTGATTTAGAGGTTTACTTACCTTTTCAGGATTTTGTAAATATGGATGCATTAAAGGAAAGGTTAACTAAGGATTTAACAAAGGTGACTATTGAATTAGAAAATTTAAATAAGAGATTATCTAATAAAAATTTCGTTGATAAGGCTCCAAAAGATATTGTTGATGAATGCAGATTTAAATTAAATGAGGGCTTGGTGCAAAAGGAGAGAATTACTAAAAAACTCGAACTTTTGAATTGAGAATGAATATATTTCTTGAAAATATTTATAATTTGTCATTTTTTTTTAATACTGGAATTGGGATATTTTCGTTTGTTTGCATTTATATTTTAATTGTTTTATTAATACTTCCAGCTTCTTGGTTATCTTTATTATCAGGTTTTTTATATGGCTCATATTTAGGATCAATTATCGTTTTTTTCTCTGCTTCTATAGGAGCATTAGTTGCTTTTTTTGTATCAAAAAGTTTTTTTGCAAAAAAACTAAAAATCTTTTTAGCCGTTATCCCAAATTAAGTGTTATGGAAAAAGTAGTAGAAAAAGGCGGACTTAAATTAATTTTTTTAGCGAGATTATCGCCCATATTTCCCTTTAGTATTCTTAATTATTTTTATGGTTTGAATAATGTTAAACTTCGAGATTTCGCTCTTGGTCTTCTTGGAGTCATTCCAGGAACTTTTCTATATTGCTCAATAGGTAGTTTGGCAAAAAATATCCAGGAGCTAAAAAATGTGCAATCACCAAATAATTTATATATGACTATCGTTGGAATTAGTTCAACTTTTTTAGTTGTATATTTCTCAGCTAAATACTCTAGGGAATATTTTGAAAACTCCTAAGAATTTACTCTTTAATATTCCAATCTCTAATTGATGCAATTAAGATAAACCACAAAAGCCTTAATTTACCTAGTAAAGTTTTGTTGGCTTCTAATTCGATATATTTTGCCTGTCCACAAGGTGTTTTTATGAAGTTGAAAACTGTTCTCTTCGTCATAAGTCTCTCAAAAATTCCTGATAATTATTCTTATATTTTATAGCCAAGAATTTTATTTTTTTTATTTAAAAACCACATTTTTCTTTGACTACTTTGTTAAATATTATTTTTAAAATTTAAACTTTTTCTCCATCTTTAAATCCTCTAAAGCATTTAAATCTAGGAAACCTAAGACTAAAAGCCACTGCATCCTTTGACTTGGTTTTTGCGTCAGCTCTGATTTCTACAAGTTGACCAACGAGATGATTACGTTTTGACCAATATTCTTCACGTTGAATATCACTAAATCCGCTTCCGCAACTAAGACTATATTCATACCCATCATCTTCTCCTTCTACCAGGATTGCTCCCAGTCTCCCCTTGTTGCGACCTGTACCTTCCTCAACTGATACAACTTTTAAAGTGACTTCAATGAAAGGTTTTGCTTTTAACCAACTGTGTGTTCTTTTACATTCATACATAGCATTAGGATCTTTAATCATTACTCCTTCATAACCACCTTCCACAGCAGATTTATTCAGCTCTACAAATCTTTTTTTGTCCTTCAATAGTGTCGAGATCTACATTTTCCCATTCAAGCGTTTGTATATGTTTTAGAAGCATAGAATGTTTTGCTACCCATTCTTTTACTAATAAACTTCTTTTTGTTTGACTAGTGTTCCATCTCCCTTTTTGAAAGTTTTCAAGGGGACATAAGTCAAATAGGTGTAGAACCGCGTCTTTGGTTTGTTTGCCATCTTTTCTATGTACCTGTTTCATTAAATCTTGAAAGTTAGCGCTCATCACTTCACCATCTAGTACTAAGTCATAAGGTGCTGGGTCTTCTTTTAAGGCTTTTTCTATTTCTGAGATAATATGACCAAAATTATGGAATTGTTTCCCATTACGAGAAAACATTTCTACTTTATTTTGTCTAATAATAGTTAAGACGCGTACACCATCTAATTTGATTTCAATTTGCTTTTTTCCTATCATTTTTTTTTCATGATTTGTACTGTCATGAGCTAAAGGACAAGAAAAAATAGGAATAGCATATTTGGGAAATTTCTTTGCTATCTTGTTGATTGTTTTTTCAGATACACCACATCTAAGATCTTTAATTAAAACTCGTCTATAAAATCCATTCCATTCTTCTTTTGTTGCAGATTCCATAGCCGTAAGAATTGCATCGCGAGCAGCGTGACCAGTAAGTTCTCTTTGAATAAGCTTATTGGCTAATTTTCTAAAATCTTCCCATAAAAGATTTTGACTTTTTTCAGTCTCTTTCTCAGGGATAATTTTTACACCAAAAGTTACTAATGGATCAAGTGCCATACGTATCCCTTCAAAAAAATCATCTAGACCTTCTTCCATTGCTTCTGAGATGATTTTTTCTTTATCTAATCTACTTGGGTGTAATTCTAATTGATGTATTATTTCTTCTTTAAACAATTCTTTTTGCCTCACAAGAAATTATTAATTCACTTTAGCTATTCTGTCTATTTTCCAATCATTGTCAGTTTTTGCAAAAGTAAAATCTAATGGGAGCTCATCTTGCTTGTCTTCTGATTTTAAATTCAAAGTTATTATGATTTGATCTTCTTGGACTCTAGGTCGTCCTGATTTTAAATTTCTGTATTTATTGAGGTTTAGACTAGCTAAAAATTTAAGAAAGTCTTGTCGTTTTACATGAGTTTTATAAGTTTTTGTAGTCAAACCATAAGCTGCATCAATTCTGCCAGCAGCTATTTGATCGAAAAACTTTCTTACTAATGGATTAATTCCTCTGGCGCTTATAACTAATTTGACTGCATTAAAAGTCCAAAAAGAAACTAGTACAGCTCCGCCAACTAATAATGCTTTAATTCCGATATCTTTAACTAATGTTGCATCCATGTTAATTTGGGTTTTTTCTTACTTTAAGAAAAGAAATCGTTTTTGATGGCTTTTTTTGTCAAAATAATACTAATTTTAATCCATAATGCCTGTAATTCCTCTTTTACCCTTATTTCATAGATTTAATACCCAATATTTTGAAAATTCTTTAACGGTTAATAATCACCCTTTAGTAAAAGTTAGGTGGAGTGATAATAGATTAAAAACTACTGCTGGTTTTTATAAAAGAAAACGTATTAATGGTTTTATAGATTCTGAAATTATCTTATCGAAACCTATTTTGAGTAAATTATCTACTAGTGAAATAAACAGTACTTTATGTCATGAAATGATTCATGCATGGGTAGATAGGATATTAAAAAAAAATGAGGTACATGGTCCAAATTTCTTAGAAAAGATGAATGAAATTAATGAGAAAGAGAAGAATTTTCAAATTTCAGTGAGTCACTCCTTTCCTATTGAAAGGCGAGAATTAAAATATATAGGAACTTGTCAAAATTGTGGTGAGAAATTTTTCTACAGGAAAAGGATAAAGAATATTGCCTGTAAAAAATGTTGTGTAAATTTCTTTAATGGATCATGGAACAAAAACTGTTTAATTTTGTTTGATTAAAAATATAAGATGTGTTTTTGTTTCTATATTTGGAATTATTTATTTTTTTAATGTAATTTATATTTTAAAAAGCAAAATAATTTATGGATTCAAGGAGAATTAGAAATCTTAGAAATAGTTTTGATAAAAATATTGTTGATAAACAGGTTGATAAAATTTTCGAAACTGGAAGACAATTTGTTGATGGAGTATCTGGTGCTAGACCAGGAAAAAGAAGGAACTCAGATTTTCAAGGAATAACAAGTAAGAGTGTGAAAAAAGTAGGAAGATGGGTATCTGAAAAAGTGGATTTATTTTTTGATGAAGATAATGATGATTGGAATGATGAAAATTTTTACGATGATAACAGCGATATTAAGATATTTTCTAGAGAATCAAATTCTTATGAATCTGCTAAACAGCACTCAAAAAGACCTTTAGAAGCAATATCTTTAAGGCAACCAAAAAATATACATACAACTGAGCAAAAAAAATTACCTTATGTGAGAGAGAGTAAGGACGAAGATTGGCCAGATGAAATGGATTTCAAAGTTGAAAGATGGCAAAGAGCTTCAGAAAAAGAGAATAATATTTCGAGAGTTCAATCAAACCAACAAGGTCAATCAAAATCAAGAAATCTTCCCAGATCAAGAAGAAGAAGAGTATAGTTGCGTAAATTCTTTAATTCCTGAATAGCCTAATAAACTTTCTAAATGTGGATTGAATACTTCTCTAATAATTGTTAGGGGCTTTTTGTCTCGAAAAAATCTATAATTTCTTGACCAGAATGGACCTTTAAAACAAAATTGATCCTCTAACCAATTTGAATTAACAAGTGAAATTCGGTCAACTTCTCTAAACAATTCTGATCTGTCTTGTGTTAAATTCTTCCAAATTGGTTCTTCTTTGGCTTTTAAATTTTCATTAACTTGTTCTGCATTCCACCAACTTTCAGCCCATGCTAGGTTTTTATTATTGTTTTTAATCCATACTTGTCTTCTAATTAAAGGTCCATTTAATTGATTTAATTCTTTAGGACCTTCTTCAATGAATAGAGGATCAACTCGCATTGAAATTAACTTAATTTTTGTCTCTTGATTAGTTAAAAGCTGTAGATGTCTAGTTGGACTTCCATCCCCAAGTAACATTAATTTCCATGGACCAGATATTTTTGGGAGTGAATTTTTCACTAAAAAAGTAGAGGCTTTTTCTTCCCATAAAATATTTGGTGAGTTAAAAAGTTTATTATTCAGTGCTCAGACGGAATGCTTTTAAGATGATAACTTTTTTTCGACAAAAATATTTGCCTTTTCTTTTTTTATTTCTCTTATTTTTAGCCAAACAAGTAATGCAGTTAAATCAGCTTTGCTTACTCCAGGAATTTTTGAGGCATCACCAAAATTTTTTGGCTTTATCTTATTCAAATTTTCTCTAGCTTCTAAAGATAATGTATCTATCTTTTCATAATTTATTTCTTGAGGCAGAGATTTACAGCTTTGACGATTTATTTGTTCAATGTTGTTTTTTTGCCTTTTAAGGTAACCCTCGTATTTAATATCTATTTCAACACCTTCCTGTATTGAAGAGCCTAGATTTTTTTCAGTTAAATTATATTTAATTAGATCTGAATAATGAAAGTTTGGTCTTTTTAAAAGTTCCTTCAAAGTTGTTGAGCCTTTGATCTTTGATCCCGTTTCTAATTCTATTTTTTTTGATATTTCTTCGGTATTTTTTAAACGAGTGTTATTTAATCTAAATTTCTCTTCCTCGAGAAGTTTCATTTTTTCTTGATAGGCCGACCATCTTTTTTCATTAATTAGCCCTATTTGATAACCTAATGGTGTTAATCTCCGATCCGCATTATCTCCTCTAAGAGTTAACCTATATTCACTCCTACTAGTTAAAACTCTGTATGGTTCTTTGAGATCTTTGGTAATTAAATCATTGATCATTGTTCCTATATAACTGCTTTCTCTAGTGAAGATTATTGGATCTTTTTTGCTTAGTTTTCTTGTCGCATTGACTCCTGCAACTAATCCTTGTGCTGCTGCTTCTTCATAACCAGTAGTCCCATTAATTTGTCCCGCGCTAAATAAATATTCAATTTCTTTCGTTTCGAGTGATGTTTGGAGCTGTGTTGCAGGTATATAGTCATACTCCACAGCATATGCTGGTCGCAACATTTTACATTCATTCAATCCAGGTAAGGTTCTTAAAAGTTCTAATTGAATATTTTCGGGTAAACCTGTAGAAAATCCTTGTACATATATTTCAGGGGTATTAATTCCTTCTGGTTCTAAGAAAATTTGATGTGATTCTTTATCAGCAAATTTAACGATTTTATCTTCAATTGATGGACAATATCTTGGTCCCTTACTATCAATAAAACCGCCGTAAATAGGAGTTAAATGTAAATTGTCTCGAATTAGTTGATGTGTTTTGGTAGTTGTTCTTGTAATGTGACAACTAACTTGAGGCATATTATTTTTTATATCTGGGTCAAACGAAAAATATTTATCTGCAGCAGTGCTTGGTTGAATATCTAATTCATCAAAAATGATACTTCTTTTATCAACTCTTGCTGGAGTTCCTGTTTTTAAACGTTCTGTTTTAATACCAATTTCGTGCAAATTTTGAGTAAGACCTTTTGCTGCTTGTTCGCCTGATCTACCAGCTGACATTGATTTATTTCCTATCCATATTCTTCCTTCTAAGAACGTACCAGCTGTGATGATAACTGATCTTGCTGAATAATAACTACCAAAGAAAGTCCTTACACCTTTGATTCTTTTTTTTAAACTTTTTTTTGAGTTTAATCCAATTTCTTCAGTTTTTGTGATATCTAGTTCAGTAATCATTGCTTCTTTTAAAGATAAATTATCTGTATTTTGTAGTATTTCAATCATCTTTTTTGAGTATTCTCTTTTATCTGTCTGAGCTCTTAATGCCCATACTGCTGGACCTCTACTTGAATTTAATATTCTTTTTTGTATTGCTGTCTCATCAGCTAATTTACCAATAATTCCACCTAAGGCATCAACTTCATGTACCAACTGACTTTTTGCTGGGCCGCCAACAGCAGGGTTGCAAGGTTGCCAGGCAATCCTATCTAAATTGATTGTAAATAAGGCTGTAGAAAATCCTAATTTTGCTGTTGTTATAGCTGCTTCACATCCTGCATGTCCTCCTCCAATAACGATGACATCAAAAGATTCATTTGTTGAGTGATGATCTTGCATTTTAGGAGCGATTTAATTAGCTAAATTCCTAAATCTCGTAAATTGAGGTTCAAATAATAATTTAACAGTTCCTACGGGTCCATTTCTATGTTTAGTGACAATGATTTCTGTAATTCCTCTATCTTCAGTCTCTGGATTATAGTATTCATCTCTATAAATCATTAATACTAAATCTGCGTCTTGTTCAATAGATCCTGATTCTCTTAGATCGCTTAACATTGGTCTTTTATTTGTTCTAGACTCTACTCCTCTACTAAGCTGAGATAAAGCTACTACTGGTACTTTTAATTCTCTGGCCATGCTTTTAAGACCTCTTGTTATTCGTGAAAGTTCTTGCACTCTATTATCAGGGGTTGATCCTTCCATCAACTGTAGGTAATCAATCACAATTAATCCAAGTTCTTTTTTTTGTTCAGCTATTAATCTTCTGCAAAGAGATCTCATCTCTAAAACACTTAAGTTAGGCTTGTCATCTATAAATATTGGTAATTGACCTAGTGAATTGATACCTTCTCCGAGTAACGGCCATTCATCTTGTTGTAATCTTCCTGTTCTTAGCCTGCCACTCTCGATTCCAACCTCCATGGAGAGTAATCTATATGTCAACTGTTCTTTACTCATTTCAAGGCTAAATACACACACAGGTAAATCTTGAGATTGTGCAACATTTTTAGCCAGATTAAGAACTATTGAAGTTTTCCCCATTGAAGGTCTTCCTGCAACAATTATTAAATCACTTCTTTGAAAACCTTGAGTCATCGCATCAAGATCGTAGAAATTTACAGGAATTCCAGCTACTGAAGTACCTAATGATCTTGACTCTATTTCATTGAAAGTACTTGTAAGGATTTCAGCTGCTTGAGTCAGACCTTTTGAAGGTTTTTCTTGACTGATTTCAAATATTTTTTGCTCTGCTTTATCTAGAACTTCATTAGTATCTTGAGTTTGATCAAAACCTAGTTGAACCACTTCATTGCCAGATCTGATAAGTTGCCTTCTCAGGAATTTGTCGTTAATTAAATTAGCAACTTGTTCTATGGAAGCTGTAGAGGAAACATTTTCAACAAGTTCTACCAGTTTGCTATTTCCTCCAATTTTTTCTAGTGATCCATTATCTGCTAACCAAGCACTCATTGATGTTAAATCAGTTGGTTTACCCTGGGTATGCAACATTAATGCAGTTCTATAAATCTCTTGATGGGCATTTATATAAAAAGCTTCAGGTTTAATTAAGTCTGCAATTCTTCCGATCGCGTCTGGATCAAGAAGTATCCCACCAAGAACAGCTTCCTCTGCTTGAACATTTTGAGGAGGAACTAATCCAGCATTTTCACTATTAAAATCCTTTTTAAAATTTTTATTTTGTCCATTATTTGGAAAAGGTACGGAAACCATATCTTTAATTGCTTAGATATATACTTTGGCTACTTTTCAAAATAATGCAACAAATTGATTAACTTGTTACTTCAATATTTACTTCTGCATTTACTTCTGGATGTAATTTTATTTTTGCAGTAAAAGAACCTAAATTATGAATATCAGGAACAGTAATGTTTCTTCTATCAATTTCTTTTTTAGTAGCCGCTTCTATAACTTCGGCAACATCACCATTGGTAACCGTTCCAAAAAGAACACCATCTTCTCCAACCTGTTTTTTGATAGTGAACCTACCTATTGTAGATAATGCAGTTTGGAAATCTAAAGCTTCTCGCTTTAATTTATCAGCAGCTATTTTTTCTTTTTCTTTCTTCCTCTCAATTTGTTTAAGGACTGCTGGTGTTACATTCATTGCCTTGCCATAAGGTAATAGAAAATTTCTTGCGTATCCTGGTGCAACATCAACTAGATCTCCTTCTTTACCTAGTGATGCGATTGATTCAGTTAATGCGACTTGTACTCTTTTAGCCATGAAAATATTGAACAATATAGTTAATAATAAGACCTAGAGGGTAACTTTACTTTTTTTGCAAAACCAAATTTCGCAAGAATCTTAATATGTTCCCATGTTATGTCTATCTGACCTTTAAATAATCCTTGTTTTGCCGAATTGGGAAATGCATGATGGTTATTATGCCAACCTTCTCCAAAAGTTAATGCAGCAACCCATGCATTGTTTTTAGATGAATCACCACTTTCAAATGGTGCTTTACCCCAACAATGCGTCGCGGAGTTGACTAGCCAAGTTACATGATAAACAACCACAAGCCTCAATGGAATTCCCCAAAGGACTAGCGCCCATCCTCCAACTCCTAATTTTTGACCTATTGCGTACAATGAAAGTCCTATAGGAATTTGTAAGAATAAAAAATATTTATTTAAAAATCTATAATATGGATCCTTGATTAAATCTGCACTTAGTTTTGGAACAGCTTTTAGTGCTTCTACGTCTTTAAACATCCAACCCATATGACTCCACCAAAACCCCTTTTTACTATTGTGATGATCTACTTCAGTATCTGAAAAAGAGTGGTGATGCCTATGTAAACCTACCCAATCTATTGGTCCATGCTGGCAACTTATGGCTCCACAGGTAGCAAAAAATCTTTCTAACCATCTCGGTAAAATGAACGATCTGTGTGATAGCAATCTGTGATATCCAAGTGTGACTCCTAAACAAGCAGTTACCCAGTAAAAAAATAATAATGAAGTGACTGCAGGGAGACTCCAAAATTTTGGTTGTAAAGCTACAAGGGAAAGAATATGAATTGCAACCATAAAAACTATTGTTCCCCACGTTTTATGGAGTCTTGGAGGATATCTTTTTGAATGACTGGAAGGTTCCAGTAATTTTTCTGAGAGTTCTATAACTTTTTCAGCTGGAACAGGTTTTTTTAATTTTGCTGTTTCTTGGAAGATTACTGAATTCATGATATTGAAATACTATTTTCAAAATTACCGATATGTAATATTATCATACTATACTATTGATAAGTTTAATTATCTGTGAGTCTCGGATATCGCGATAAATTATCTAGAGGTCGAAGGGCTATGGCTCATTTGATACACCTCTGGCATGAAAGAAATGGTTGGTCTCACAGAGTATTGCCATTACTTTCAGAAGTTCTTGATTTAGGTAAAGTTCATAATTCGCAAATTTCTAATCTTAGGAATGGGAAGTTATCTTCGCCAGGTCCTGAAGTTTTTCTTGCTTTAGCTCAAGTAAATACGATTCTTGATCAAGGCATTGAAAAAATCAGGGATCGTTTTGAAAGTGATCACCCAGAGTTATGGAAATCTTTGGAAGAGTCTGCATTGCCCCTAAAAAATGATTCTGGTAATCCATTGTCGGCTGGGGAGTTATTCGAGATATTTTCAGGATTAAAACCTTTACCTTCATCTTTTGACTGGTACATAGAAGATGAAGAAGCTTCTGCTTTAAGTGATGCTCTTTCAGTGCATTTTTGTCAGAATAAGGCTTGGAGATCATGTAAAATGAAGGTAATGGAAGCCTATGCTGTCAATAAATCTGCCCGTAGAGAACGTTTTGCTGAGGTAATTGCAGGAATTAGAGATTATACGGCAGAAGAACTAGATGGAGAACTTCTTGATTTATATGAGGCTTCAAAAAAACTTTCTTATTTTCAGGGCGGGGGACCTAATGCTTTCCTCGCAGAATTAAGAAATTTAGCTTCTGAAAAATAACTTAAATTTCTATAATAAATGACTCTTGACAATAACTTAAAACTGGCTGAAAACGCTGTTCTTTCTATCGAAGAAAGTTTAAGTCAAGTTTTCCAAGAAAGGTCCAATCAGGTTTTCCAGAGATTAGAAAATATTTTGACAATTTTTAAGGAAGAAAAAGTTTCTACGAGTCATTTCAATCAATCTTCTGGTAGTGGTCATGATGATATATCTAGAGAAAAAATTGATGCGGTTTTTGCAAGATTTTTTCTTGCTGAAAAGGCTGCTGTGAGAATGCAATTTGTAAGTGGAACCCATGCAATAAGTTCTGTCTTATTTGGAATTCTTCGACCTGGAGATGTAATGTTATCTCTTACAGGACAACCATATGACACCTTAGAAGAAGTCATAGGAATAAGGGGAGGAGGAAAAGGATCACTTAAAGATTTTGACATTGAATATAAGCAAGTAAATATCTGCGAGAATTTTGATTCTTTTGAAGAAAAAATTGTTCATTTTTTTAAAGAAAATTCTTGCAAATTAGTATTCATACAAAAAAGTTGTGGATATAGTTGGAGAAAGTCTCTTACGAATCATCAGATAGAGAAAATTTGTAGTCTTATTCATTCGCTTGATCCTAATTGTATATGTTTTGTTGATAACTGTTATGGGGAGCTTGTTGAAGATAGTGAACCAATTTCTAAAGGGGCAAATATAATTGCTGGATCATTGATTAAAAATTTGGGAGGAACAATAGTTCCTACTGGTGGGTACGTTGCAGGAGATGCAGAGCTGGTTGAGATGGCGTGTTCTAGATTAACCTCACCAGGCATTGGTTCTTCTGCAGGAATAAATTTTGGACTAGGAAGATTAATTTTGCAGGGTTTGTTTTTAGCACCACAAATTGTTCACGAATCACTAAAAGGTGCTGATATGGTTGCAGCAGTCTTTAAAAATTTGGGATTTAAGGTTTTACCAGAGCCAGCAACTTATAGATCTGATCTTATTCAGTCTGTAAGATTGAATAATCCTGATTTGGTACAAAAAGTTTGTCAATCTTTTCAAAATTCTTCACCAGTAGATTCTTTTCTGAATGTCGTTCCATCATCAATGGATGGATATGATTCAAAATTATTAATGGCAGGAGGTACCTTTATTGAAGGTAGTACAAGTGAATTTTCTGCTGATGCCCCTCTTAGAGATCCTTACAATATTTTTGTTCAAGGTGGTTCTCACATAGCTCACATCAAAATTGCATTAATTCGATTATTATCTGAACTATTAGAGGAAAAATTAATTTCAAAGGATTCTCTACTTCCTTTATCTACTTAATCATGTCTTACAAGTTTCCAGACAACCTCAACTATGCTGATACTCACGAATATGTCTTGGAAGAAAATGGATTATTAAAAATTGGAGTTAGTGAATTCGCTATAGATCAATTAGGAGATATTGTTTTTGTTGAATTAGCTGATGAAGGTGCGACTTTAGAGAGAGGCGAGACTTTTGGAACAATAGAATCCGTTAAGGCCGTTGAGGAAGTCTATCTGCCTTTTTCAGGGGAAATAGTATCTGTAAATGAAAGTGTTATTGATAACCCTGAGCTTTTACAGAATGATCCGATTGGAGACGGTTGGTTAGTCATTTTGAAACCAGAATCAAAAGCATCAATTGCTGATTTGATGACCTCCGAGGAATATCAATCAAAGGTTGTACCAAAATAAGGCAAACTTCTTAAAAAGAGCTATTTTAAAGAAAAATATTTTAATATGACATCCAAATTTGGGTCTGATTTGTTTATAGATAGGCATCTTGGGTTAGGAGATAATGATGAAAGAATTATGCTGAACAAGCTTGGGTTTAATAATATTGATCAATTTATAAATCAAGTTATTCCTGAAGATATTCAGCTTAAAGATAAATCTTCAGAAATATTGCCCCAAGGTTGTTCAGAAATTGAGGCTTTAAACGAATTAGAAGAGATTGCGAATAAAAATACTAAAATGAGATCACTTATAGGTCTTGGATATTATGACAATCATATGCCTAAAGTAATCCAAAGACATGTTCTTGAAAATCCAAGGTGGTACACGTCTTATACTCCATATCAAGCAGAAATTGCACAAGGAAGATTAGAAGCTCTATTTAATTTTCAGACTATTGTTTGTGAACTAACAGGATTCCCTGTCGCCAATGCATCTTTGTTGGATGAGGGTACTGCAGCAGCAGAAGCCATGGCCATGTGTTTTTCCGCAAGAAAAAATAAATCTTCAACAGTGTACTTAGTGGAGTCAAATGTTTTTGATCATACTTTTAATGTTCTACAAACCAGAGCAAAACCTTTGGGAATATCCTTAAAACGCTTTACTCAAAGCAACCTTCCTAATCATGATGATGTTTTTGGAATGTTGTTGCAATTACCTGGTAAAAATGGACAATTATATGATCCCACATTCTTAATATCTCAAGCACATCGATCAGAAATTATTGTTACGGCATGTATTGATCCACTAGCACAAGTTTTGATTAAACCAATTTCTGAATTTGGTGTTGATGTAGCAGTGGGTAGTATGCAAAGATTTGGTGTACCAATGGGTTTTGGTGGCCCCCATGCTGCATATTTTGCTTGTAGCGAAAAATATAAAAGGCTGATACCCGGAAGAATTGTTGGCCAAACTCTCTCTAAAAATGGAGAAAAGTCTCTTAGACTAGCATTGCAAACAAGAGAGCAACATATTAGAAGGGAAAAGGCCACCAGTAATATTTGTACTGCTCAATCTTTATTAGCCATAATTTCTTCTTTTTATGCTATTTATCATGGACCCTCTGGATTAACGCAAATTGCTAAGAGATTAGTTGAGTTGCGAATAAATTTAGAATCAAGTTTAGCTGCTTTAGGTTTTGATATTCCTGATGGGATTAGATTTGATAGTGTTGATGTTTATTCTGAGCACTCCCAAAGGATCCATAATGAAGCTTTAAAAAATGGCTATAACTTAAGAATTTTGCCGTTGGGATCAACTATTGAAAATTCAACTGGCTTTGGGATCTCTTTAGATGAGCTTAGTAATCAAAAAGAAATAAAAGATATTTTGACTTTCATAGCAAACCTTATAGAAAAAGAAGAAGATTTAGAGCATATAAAATTTGATAAAGAATTTCATCTTGAAAGTTTAGCTTTGAGATCCAGTGCATGGATGCAGCAAGATATATTCACAAATTACCAAAGTGAAACTGAATTAATGAGATATATATTCCGACTTGCAGAAAAAGATTTTTCTTTGGTAGATGGGATGATCCCATTGGGAAGCTGTACCATGAAGTTAAATTCTGCAGCAGAGTTAAATCCAGTCTCTTGGGCTAATTTATCTTCCATGCATCCTTTTTCTCCACCAGATCAAACTAAAGGTTATTTAAAAATTTTATCTGACCTAGAAAAATGGATAAGTGATATTGTTGGTTTAAAATCAGTTTCTTTTCAACCAAATGCAGGCTCTCAAGGAGAGTTTGCAGGTTTATTGGCAATTAATTCTTATTTTGAATCAAAAGGTGAACTGTTAAGAAAAAAATGTTTAATTCCAAAAAGTGCTCATGGAACAAATCCTGCTAGTGCAGTTATGGCAGGTTTTGACGTTTTAACTGTTGAATGTGATGACGAAGGAAATATTGATTATCAAGATTTGTCAATCAAGGTCAAGAAATTTGATAATCAAATAGGGGCTCTTATGTTGACTTATCCCTCTACTCATGGAGTTTTTGAATTACAAATCAGAAAGATATGTGATTTAATTCATTCTGTGGGAGGATTTGTCTATTTAGATGGAGCAAATTTGAACGCTCAGGTTGGATTATGCAAACCTGGAAACTATGGCGTTGATGTTTGTCATTTGAATTTACATAAAACATTCTGCATTCCACATGGAGGTGGTGGTCCAGGAGTAGGTCCAGTTGCTGCATCAGAAACTTTAAGCCCATACCTCCCTACTCATTCTTTAATGGATAATAATTTTTCTAATAGTTTTAATTTCGTATCTTCTGCCAAGCATGGGAGTGCAAGTATTCTTCCAATAAGTTGGATGTATATAAAAATGGCAGGTCTAAGTGGGTTAAGGAAAGCAACTTCGCACGCAATTTTATCTGCAAATTATATTGCGCATTCCTTAAAACATAAATTTAAGATTCTCTATAAAGGAAAAAATAATTTTGTCGCACATGAATGTATTTTAGATTTTAGAGATTTAAAATCCAAAACTGGATTGAGCGTCAATGATTTAGCTAAACGATTAATTGATTATAGTTTTCATGCCCCAACTATTAGTTGGCCTGTTCCAGAAACCATAATGATAGAGCCTACTGAAAGTGAAAGTTTGGCAGAAGTAGATAGATTTTGTGAGGCTATGCTATTGATTGGAGAAGAAATCAGTGAAATAGAAAATAATCATGAATTAAAAAATAATAATGTAATAAGCAATGCCCCCCATACGCTGAAAGAGTTAATTGCTGATAATTGGCAATATCCTTATTCAAAAGAAAAGGCTTCTTTCCCTTATAAAACTCCAACTACCATTAAGTTTTGGTCTTCAGTTTCTAGGATCAATAATGCATATGGTGATCGCAATTTAATTTGTTCTTGCAATGTAAATCAAGATGAGACTTTAGAAGAAAAAAAATGTGCTTAAAGGACTAGCGTCCCTGTATCAACTTAGTTATTATCAATGTGAATAAAAATTTAATATTTTCTTATAGAATTTTTTTAAATTTTTTTATTAAGATATTCAAGCATCAAATTTTTTGGGGTATTTGAAGCTATGACCAAAGATTTTAAATCTGGTAATGTTAAGCAACTGCCAGTTAAAAACGTCAACTTACCAAATTTTGTAAATAATTTTACTGGAGATAACTCAAACATTTGTTCCATTGAAGGGACTAATGTTATAAGAGTACCTTTTGGTAAAAAATTCTCAAAGAAAAAAAGGCCTGAAAAGAATCAAAATATAGCTACTCTAATACTTCCTTTAAGTTCATATAGTAATCCTACGCCCCCACACGTAGCATAATAATTTAGATCAAATTTAATCTATTTCTTTGAGTGTATCTGAATAATAATTTTGTAGTTGTAACGTTGCTTGATTCCAATCCCATTTTTCTGCTTCGTATCGTGCTTCTTTTCTCATAATTTCTCTTTTATCTTCATTCTCTAGAATTTTTTTTGTTGCTTCAATCAAACTTTGTACCCCATTATCTTTTTCATCTGGATCATATAAACAACCATTAATCCCATCGCTAATTATATCTGGAATCCCCCCCTTGTTGGCTCCGATAACAGGACATCCTGCGGCCATTGCTTCGAGTAAAACTAAACCAAGTGTTTCTGTACTAGAGGGAAATAAAAATATATCTCCTGAGGCATAAGCGCTAGCAAGTTCATCACCAGATAAATATCCTATGAAATTAGCCTTGGTATTTTCGAAGATTTTTTCAAGCTGGTTTCTATACGGTCCGTCACCTACAAGTGCTAGACAAGCATTAGGGATACATTCTAAGACTGGTTTAATTCTCTCAATTTGTTTTTCTGCTGACAATCTTCCTACATAAATCAATAAATAATTAGCGTCTTTATATTTTCCAAATAATTTATCTCTCATTTTCTCACTTCTTAAATCTGGTCTGAAACTGTAAGTATCTACTCCTCTTTGCCAAAGAGCAGTCCTTTGAATACCTTTATCTTTTAACTCATTGACCATAGCGGTGGAAGTACACAAATTTAACAAGGCTTGATTATGGGCTGCTTTAAGTAATTCCCACAATAGTGGCTCTAGCATACCCATACCGTAATGTTCCAGATATTTCGGAAGATGAGTATGGTAGCTAGCAATTAAAGGAATATTATTAGTTTTCGCCAACCATATGCCACCTAAGCCAAGTACAGCTGGATTAACAACATGTATCAAATCTGGGTTAAATTTTTCTAACTTATCTGAGACTGCAGGACCTGGTAAACCAAGCTTCAACTCTGGGTATAAGGGTAATGGCATTGCAGCAACTCCCACTACAGTTGCTCCCATATATGATTCTGGACACCCCTCTGGACAAAAAATTATAACTTCATCACCATTTTTAATTAAAAATTCAATTGTTTTAGTCAGTCTTGTAACTATGCCGTCAACTTTAGGTAAAAAAGTTTCAGTAAACAATGCAATTTTCACTTTCTTAAGATAACTATTTCAAAAATTTTAATTAGTCTTTATAGCCTCAGCTTGTTTTTTTGTCCAGGATGAAACACAAGGTATGCGATTAAGATCACATCTATTGGAGTATTTTTTAGCAACTTCAACAACTTCTTCTAATAAGCCATTATCAAGAGTAGTTGGGTTTAAACCTAATTCTATAAAGCATTTATTATCAACAATTAGATCATTTTCTACTGCTTCATTCCTTGGATTTGGTAAATAATTGATATCAGCTCCAGTTAGAGAAGCAACTTTTTTAGCTAGTTCTCCAACTTGATGACTCTCAGTCATTTGATTAAAGATTTTGACTCTTTCTCCAGATTTTGGAGGATTTTCAAGAGCAAGTTGTACGCACTTTACAGAGTCTTTTATATGTATAAATGCTCTTGTTTGCCCTCCTGTCCCATGAACACTTAATGGATATCCAATTGCAGCTTGCATTAGAAATCTGTTTAAAACAGTTCCATAATCTCCGTCATAGTCAAATCGGTTTGTCAATCTAGGATCTTTTAAAGTTGCTTCTGTATTTGTTCCCCAAACAATGCCTTGGTGTAGATCAGTGATCCTTACAAGGTCATTTTTGTTGTAGTAAAGAAATAATAATTGATCTAAAGTTTTAGTCATATGGTAGACACTACCTGGGCTTGCAGGGTGTAGTATTTCTTCTTCAAAGCGGCTTCCATCAGGTTGTGGAACTTCAACTTTTAGATAACCTTCTGGAATTGTTGCACCTCTATGTGATCCATATCCGTAGACTCCCATTGTTCCTAAATGAACAACATGAATATCTAAATTACTCTCTACTATCGCAGCAAGTAGGTTGTGGGTGCCATTAACATTATTATCTACTGTATATCTTTTGGTAAAACTCGATTTCATCGAATATGGTGCTGCTCTTTGTTCTGCAAAATGGATCACGGAATCTGGTTTTTCATCAATGAGCAAATTGAGTAATTTTTGATATTGCTTAGAGATATCCATGTTAAGAAATCTCATAGGCTTGCCTCCAGTCTCTTCCCATGCAGAAAGTCGTTCTGTTATGGAAGAAATTGGAGTTAAAGATTCTACCTCTAGATCAATATCAATTTTTCTACGACTTAAATTGTCGACAATAATTACATCATGATTTTGCTCTGCTAAATTCACCGCACAAGGCCAACCGCAAAAACCATCTCCACCTAGAACAATAACTTTCACTCAGAACTCCAGAATTAAAAGATTCATAATATATTTATTAAATTACTACAGCGTGCTTCCACTTTGCGAAAAAACATTGTAAATAGTTTCAAATCTTCTTTCTTAATAAGACAAATAAAAGCAAATAATAAATTTTTAGTTTCTTTTTAAACTTTTCTCAATTTAGAGAATTATATAGATATATTTTTTTCCGGCGAACTTGATACTGCAAAGTCTTGTTTTTTAATTCTTCCTGCCAGAAAAGCTTGCCTGCCAGCTTTCACACTATTATTTATCGCTTGAGCCATTAGAGGAGGATTTGCAGCTTGTGCTATTGCACTATTGATTAAGACACCATCAGCTCCAATTTCCATAGCTTGAGAAGCTTCACTAGGCACCCCAATTCCTGCGTCAATTATTACTGGCACTTTTGCATTCTCAATAATAATCCTTATATTTGATAAATTTAACAAACCTTGCCCGGAGCCTATGGGAGAGCCCAATGGCATTACAGTTGCACAACCTATTTCTTCTAGTCTTTTTGCAAGAATAGGATCTGCATTGATATAAGGTAGTACAGCGAAACCCTTTTTTATTAAAATTTCGGCAGCTTTAAGAGTTTCTATTGGATCTGGTAGCAAATACTTTTTGTCAGGAATAACTTCTAACTTCACAAAATTATTTTCTTCTTGACCAGATAATTTTGCAAGTTCTCTACCTAAAATTGCTATTCTGACTGCCTCATCACAATTCACACAACCAGCTGTATTAGGAAGCATCCAATATTTTTCCCAGTTGATCTTTTCGATTAAATTTTCTCCCGTCTGATCATTTTTAATTCTTCTAACAGCGACGGTTATAATTTCCGTTTCAGAATTTGACAAACTTTCCACCATATCTTGAGTAGATTTGTATTTGCCAGTACCAACCATTAATCTACTGGAAAATTTTTTTCCACCAATTAGTAAAGAAGAATAATTTTCCATATTTAGAATCCCTTATCTTTAATACCTTTATAAGGTTCATAATTGTTTCTTTTTTTAATGGAGAAATAATAGATCTTGATGAATAGATTAAACTCCAGTATGAAGAGTCTTTCGCCAGAGTATCTTTTTGGGAAAAATTGACATCTTTATAGTTACCCAAGGGATTACTAAAAACCAATGTGATAAATAAAAAACCGATACAAATACCATCAAAAAATTGCTTTTTTGCAATACAGGTACTTCACTTTTACAAGAAGAACCATACCAAAAAGCAATTCCAGATAACATAAAAGCTGTAAATGAAATAGGCCAGTAAATTGGTGCATCTAAAAAAGCAATACTAAAAACTAAATCAAAAATAGAAATGATTGGTAAGGCATATTGCAAGATGAAAAAGTAAGTTAAATCAAATTTCTGCAAATAATCAATTTTATTAGTAAATAATTGATCTCCATAATCGAAGAATCTTTGCAACCCCCCCTCTGCCCATCTTTGCCTTTGCGCTAATAAAGCATTTAAATTCTCAACTGCCTCCTCCATGACTGGAGGATCCCATAAGATTCCAATTCTAGATTTTGATAATAGTAATCTCAAACTCAAATCAAGATCATCTGTAACTGTATCTTCATTAAAAGAACCACATGCTAATAATGTTTCTTTCTTAATTAATTGACCATTTCCCCTTAATTCGGAAACTCCAGCAACTGATAATCTTCCATATTGAAAGATTGCATCCATAGCCATCTCCATTGACTGACAGGAAGTTAAAAAATTCTTACTTACATTTGTTACTGATTTTCTTAATTGAACTGCAGACCAATCACCCTCTTCTACAAAACTAAATAACCTTATCAAAGAATCTTGTTTTAATTCAGCATCAGCATCCAAAACTAATAACCATTCACCATGGGTAAATTTCAAGGCATAATTCAAAGCTCCTGACTTTCCTCCTCCTGCATTTGGAGAACGACTT
>MWOX01000013.1 GCA_002026005.1 Prochlorococcus sp. HOT208_60m_808M21 | reverse complement strand
TTATGCAGCATTTATTTAATTCAACAGATTTAAAGTGTATTAATAAAACTGAAATTGAAGATAACGTATCATTAGCTGCTTAATCTTTTATGAAATTTTTTATGAAAAGTTTTGGGTCCCAGTTTTTGGATGTATTTTATCAAAATTTGTTTTTTTAATAGAAGGTAAAAAGCAAGATTCTAAAAAAAAATAGATTAATTACTTTTTGTCTTTATAAAGTATTTTTAATTACATAATTTAAGTCAATATATTTTGATAACAACAAAAGTTGTGCTTTAAATTTTCGAATATATGCATGGTTGAAATATACATAATTGCTTTTTAGCAAATTAAAATGAACAAAAATAATATTTTGAAGCCTTATACTGTGCATTATCGTGATTTTCAAAATATAAGATTAGAAAACTGTTTTTATGCTTTTGATGCTTACGAGGCTAGAACACTAGCAATGGAATTTAATAAGTATATAAATGAGCATCCAAACAGTATAGACCTTATAAGATGCGAAAAATGAATGCTTATTTTTATTAATTTAAAATAATAATCTATTAAACACTCAAGAATTTATCAATAACCGCTTGACTCAACTCACTAGTATTTCCGCTAGCAACAATACCTCCGCGTTGCATCGCATAATATCTATTGGCTTGTCTTACAAAATGCAAATGTTGTTCAACTAATAAAACGCCAATTCCTGTATCTCTAATTATCTGGTTAATTGCATTTTCAATGTCTAAAACTATATTAGGCTGAATACCCTCTGTGGGTTCGTCAAGTAATAGAAGTTGAGGTTTGCCCAGCAATGCTCTTGCAATAGCTAATTGCTGTTGTTGTCCTCCACTAAGATCTCCTCCTTTCCTTTGAAGAAAATCTTTTAGGATTGGGAAGAGATCGTAAATAAATGGATCTATTTTCTTGTTCTTAGATAATCCACCCGGAAGAGACTCCATTCCTAACATAAGATTCTCTTCGACGGACAGATATGGAATAATTTCTCTCCCTTGAGGAACGTAAGCCATTCCTTTTCTTGCCCTCTGATGAGGTGCTTTTCTATTGATATTTTCACCAATCAGATAAATATCGCCTTTTTTTTGTTTTAACAAGCCAATTAGTGATTTCAATAAAGTTGTTTTGCCAACTCCATTTCTTCCAATCAAACAAACCATTTCTCCTGATTTAACATTTAAATCTACATCTCTAAGAATATGACTCTCGCCATAATAAGTATTTAACGATTTTATTTCGAGTAAATTTTTCATAACTAGTCTTCAGGTCTTCCTAAATAAACATCAATAACTTTTTTGTCTTTTTGTATGGTTTCCATCGTTCCCTCACATAATACAGTGCCCTGATTTAATACTGAAACATTACTATCAAGTCTTCTTATAAATTCCATATCGTGATCTATTACTACTACGGTATTTTCTCCTGATAAAGATTTTAATAAATCAGCTGTAAGATCAGTTTCTTCATCAGTTAAACCAGCAACAGGTTCATCTACTAACATTAGATCTGGCTTCTGTCCTACTAACATGGCTATTTCAAGCCATTGTTTTTGGCCATGTGATAATGATCCAGCTTTAGAATCAACTTTTTGAGCTAAATTTACAATCTTCATAAGACGTTCAATCTCATTGAGCTGCTCATCCTTAATACTTTTATTTATTAGGTTTAAGGGGCTTTTAGGGGTTGTCACCGATATTTCAAGATTTTCTTTAACTG
>MWOX01000129.1 GCA_002026005.1 Prochlorococcus sp. HOT208_60m_808M21 | reverse complement strand
TAATTATAAATTATTCCTTTTAACAATCTATTTCTATTTTTTACAATGGATATTAAAATAATAATTTAACAAATAAAAATTAAGTGATTTCTCCCGATAAACAATATGAGGCTGATACCAATTTATATAATCCATCTGAAATAGAAAAAAAATGGCAGTCAATATGGACAGAAATTAATTTATACAAAACCAATGAATTAACAGAGAATAGCGATAAATTTTACGCCTTATCAATGTTTCCCTACCCTTCAGGTAATCTTCATATGGGACATGTTAGGAATTATGTTATTACAGACTTAATAGCTCGGTTCCAAAGGTTTAAGGGCAAATCTGTCCTACATCCAATGGGTTGGGACGCATTTGGTTTGCCTGCTGAGAATGCAGCGATTGAAAGAGGAATTAGTCCAAATGTCTGGACTAAAAAAAATATTTCTCATATGAAGTCACAATTAAAGCTTTTGGGATTATCAGTTGATTGGGACAGGGAATTTGCAACTTGTGATGAAGATTATTATATTTGGACACAATATCTATTTTTAGAGTTATACAAGGCAGGTCTTGTATATCAAAAGGAATCAGAAGTTAATTGGGATCCTATTGATAATACAGTCTTAGCTAATGAACAAGTTGACTCAGAGGGTAAATCTTGGAGATCTGGGGCAGTAGTTGAAAAAAAATTATTAAAGCAATGGTTTTTAAGGATTACTAATTATGCGGATGAGTTATTGAAGGATTTAGAAAAATTAGATAACTGGCCAGAAAGAGTAAAAATAATGCAAGATAATTGGATTGGAAAGTCAATTGGTACAAATATTAATTTCAATATCAATACTAATCGAGAAAAGAAAATAACTGTATTTACAACAAGGCCAGATACTTTATTTGGAGTTACTTATTTAGCAATTTCTGTTAATCATTCATTAATTAAAAATATTTCTGATCAAGAAACCATACAAGATATAGAAAAGCTTAAAGAATATTTGAAAAATAATAAAAATAATGAACTAGATAAAATAGGAATAAAAACTAACTTAATAGCAATAAATCCAGTTAATTCTGAACCTATACCTATTTGGGTAGCAAGTTATGTTCTCGATGAATACGGTACAGGCGCTGTTATGGGCGTGCCTGCTCATGATCAAAGAGATTTTGAATTTGCTAAGAAAAATAATATTAATATTAAACAGGTAATAATAAAGGATAAAAGCGAACAAACTAAAGAGCTTGATGTAGCTTATGTGGATAATGGATATCTTATTAATTCAAATCAATACAATGGTATAACAAATACTATTGCTAAATTAAAAATTTCAGAGTTGGGCGTAAATAATGGATGGGCCGAAAATAAGATTCAATATCGTTTAAGAGATTGGTTAATATCTAGACAAAGATATTGGGGATGTCCGATTCCCATCGTTAATTGCAAAAAATGTGGATCTGTCCCTTTAAACCAATCGGAATTACCTGTTGCATTACCAAAAGATATAGATATCTCGGCTAACAAGATTAATGCTTTAGGTGATAATAATAATTGGATAAATACAACATGTCCAAAATGTGGAATAGCGGCAAAAAAAGAAACTGATACTATGGACACTTTTATGTGTTCATCATGGTATTTTTTAAGATATCCATCTTCAAAATGTTCAAATAAGCCATTTGAAAAGATTGAAATTAATAAGTGGTTACCTGTAGATCAATATGTTGGAGGAGTAGAGCATGCAATTTTACATTTATTATATGCAAGATTTTTTACTAAAGCTTTACGGGATAATGAACTATTTGAAATTGATGAACCATTTAAAAAACTATTAACGCAAGGTATGGTTCAGGCCGCAGCCTATAAAAATAATAAAACGGGTAAATATGTTTCTCCTTCAGATATTACTGACCTATCAAATCCTAGAGATCCAATTGACAATACCAAACTCGAAGTTCTTTTCGAGAAGATGTCTAAGTCAAAATATAATGGAATAGACCCTGAATCAGTAATTAAAAAATATGGAGCAGATACAGCAAGAATGTTTATATTATTTAAAGCACCGCCAGAAAAAGATTTGGAATGGGGCGATACTGATGTTGAAGGACAATTTAGATTTTTAAGCAGGATTTGGAAGCTTTATATAAATTGTGCAAAAGATATAAATAGTAAAACTAATTCTCATCCAGATAAAGAAAAAAGTTTAAAAAAGTCAATTAATATCGCTATAAAAGAAATTACAAATGACATATTAAATAACCAATTTAATACTGCGATTTCAGAACTAATGAAGTTTTACAATTCATTATCAAATTCCATCAATCATGTAAACAATAATTTAAAAATTGATGCTTTAAAAACATTTTGTATTTTGTTGGCTCCATTTGCACCTCATATTGCAGAAGAAGTATGGCATCTTATAGGATTTAAAAAATCTGTGCATTTAGAACACTGGCCTTCATTTAATGCCGAGGCACTAAAGGAAGATTCATATGAACTAGTAATACAAGTGAATGGAAAAGTTAGAGACAAAGTGAATATTAATAATGATATGAGTGAAGATCAAATTAAAAAATTGACTCTTAAAAGACCCAACATATTAAAATGGACAAAAGATAAGGAAATAAGAAAAATAATTATTGTTAAAGGAAAAATTATGAATATTGTTGTTTAAGAATTTATTTTTTGAATAACTAATGAATTTGGATTTGACCAATCGCCCTTAACTAAATAATTATCATTACCGAAACACATTTCACGGAGTATGAAAAATATAGGTTCATTCATTGAATTATCAACTAATGATGTTATGTCATTTATAGAATATTCGCCACCTTCGTCTAATAAATTACTTACTTTTTGCTGATACTCTATAATATTTGCTGCTGCTTTCTTTCCAGCTTCAACTCCAGGTTGATCATATGCATTTATATTTACCAATTCAGCGTAGAAGGAAACAGCCCTCTCAAATAAAGCGATTAAGGCACCTAGAGAAAAACAATTTAACTTTTCTAAGGTGATAGTGATACTTTGTCTTTTTTCACTAGAAAGTGCTGATCTGGTTCCTTGCAAAAAACCAGAAAGATATTCTTTAGGATTCTCTTTTTCATCAAAAATATTAGTAGATGGAGAATCTAATAATTCAATAAAAATACAAAAGAAATTATCAATACCATCTCTCAGTTGCTGAACATAAGCATGTTGATCTGTAGATCCTTTATTACCAAAAACTGAAATACCTTGATTAACTACTTCACCATTTCTATTAAATTTCTTCCCTAATGATTCCATTACTAATTGCTGGAGATATTTACTAAATACCTGTAACCTATCTCTATAAGGTAATACGACCATATCTCTCTTTCCAATACCATCCCCAGTTAAATACCATGCGGATGATAATAGTGCTGCTGGATTATTTTTAAAATCCCTTATACGAGTGGCTTCATCCATTAATGATGCACCTCTAATAAATTCAGGTATATTTTCATTAATAAGAGCTATTGGAAGTAATCCCACAGAGCTTGTAATACTAGTTCTTCCTCCAACCCAATCTTGCAAATTAAATATTTTTAACCAATTTTCAGAAGTAGCTTTTTTAAATAACTTACTATCTTTCATAGTTATAGCTATTGCATTAGAATTCCATTCAAGAGAATTGTTTTCGCAGTGACTTTTAATAATTTCCATAGCAATTCTAGGTTCAGGCGTACCACCTGATTTGCTTACTACTACAAATAATGTTGTTGATAATTTTTCAGATAATTCTTCTAACTTTTCGCTAATTAAAAATGGATCAACATTATCGATATAAGAAAAATTTAAGCCTCTAGAACATTTCTGCAGTGACTCTGTAATAAGTAATGGTCCTAAACCACTTCCACCAATTCCTATCCATAGAACATCAGTATACTGCTGATTATTCTTATTCTTAATATCACCATTTAAAATTTGTTTTCCAAAATCATAGATTGCATTAATATCTGCGCTAATTTCATCTCTAATTTTTGAAGAGGGTGAAATTGATGGATTTCTAAGCCAATAATGTCCAACTTGTCTATTTTCATCAATATTTGAAATTGCACCATTTTCTAATTCTTTTATTGATGAAAAAACATCTATAAATTTATCTTCTAAATTTTTTATCTCTTTACTTGTGAAATTAATTTTGCTTATGTCTAACCAAATATTTAATTTTTTATCAAACCAAAGATAATTACAAAATTTATCCCAAGAGTTTAAATCTCCATTCATTTTATATATTTGTTTCTTTTATTTATTATTCAATTATATCTATACGAATAGTACATAGATTTGAATCATTTAAATTTGTTTAAATTATTATCTTCAAATAAATATGTTTATGAATATAAACAATTAAAATTAAGGGTTTTTTTTATTTCATATGAATTTATCATTGGATAAAATAAAAAACTTTGGATAGATCATTTAATTACATAATTTCGCCTGAGATATCTGAATTTAGAAGATTTTCCCCAAAATTAAAAATAGGTGTACTTGCTTCTGGGAAAGGAACAAACTTTCAGGAATTAATTAATCTCTCAGAAAAAGGAGAATTAGATATAGATATAAAAGTTCTAATAACTAACAAAGATGATGCAGGTTGTATAAGGAGAGCAGAAAGAAAAAAAATTCCTCACAAAATTATAAGAGGCAAAGACTTTCTGCAAAAAGAGGCATTTGAATTAGAAATTGTAAATACTTTAATTCATTACGATGTTGAACTTGTGGTTATGGCAGGCTGGATGAAAATTGTTACTCCATTTTTTATTAATAAATTTAAGAATAAGATAATAAATATTCACCCTTCATTACTTCCAGCATATAAAGGTGGTTCTGCGATAAAGGACTCTATATTAAATGGTTCAAAAATAACTGGTTGTTCCGTACACTTTGTGGAAGAGGAGGTAGATAGTGGATCATTGATAATGCAAGCTGCATTGTCAATTAGAAATGATGATGATATTGAATCACTTTCCAAAAGAATACAAATGCTTGAGCATAAAATTTTACCTCACTCAATCTCTTTTGCTGGTTTTTTGATAAGAAGTAATTTTAAGGAAAATTATTAGTTAAATCTAGACCTTCATCCATTGAAAATCCACTCATAATATTTAAATTTTGAATTGCTTGCCCAGTCTGACCTTTTAGCAAATTATCAATTACAGATAATATAATTATTCTTCCATTTCGATTATCAACTTTAACAGAAAGTAAAATTTGGTTTGTATTTTTAACCCATTTTGTTGATGGGAATGTATCTACAGGTAAGACTTTAATATTTTTAAAATTTCTATAATAATTATCCAGAAGAATTCTGCAGTCATCAGAAGTTAATCCTGGATCTCTTAATCTCCCATATATAGTTGAATGCATACCCCTTGAAATTGGGACTAAATGAGGTGTAAAAAGCAGTTCAATTTTATTTCCAGAAATTAAAGATGCCACTTGCTCGATCTCTGAGGTATGTCTATGGTTAATCAATCCATATGCTGATAGACCTTCTCCACATTCTGATAAGAGTAGCTTTTGGTTTGGTTCTCGACCACCTCCAGAGGTTCCGCTTTTAGAGTCAATTACTATGCCTTCATTTTCAATAATTCCTTGAGAAAGATAAGGAGCTAATGGAATAAGAGCAGATGTTGGATAACATCCTGGACAGGCAATTAATCTTCCTTTAGAAATGGCTTCTTTATTTATTTCAGGAAGACCGTAAACTGCCTCTTTACATAAATCATCATCATTTCTTTTATAAATAGCAGCTTCTTTTGAATATACTTTTTTCCATTCATCTAAAGACTTATATCTATAATCAGCAGATAAATCAATAACTTTAAGTCCTCTATCTAATAATTTCCTTGTTAATGTTGAAGATAAGCCATTTGGTAAACAAAGCAGGGCAACATCTGCATTTTTTGTAATATTATCAACTGAAATTTCTTCTATATAAGGATCATTATCTAGATAAATAAAAGGAAAATTATCATTCCACTTTGATCCAGATGTTTTATTACCTCCTATAAATGTAATTTTGTATTTTTTATTTTTCTTTAAAAGATTTACCGCTTGAATACCGCCGTAACCTGTAGCACCTACTATTGCAACATTCATTTCTTTGAATTGGCAGACTTTGAGATAGGATTATAAAGTGTTGAATTTAAGGTAACTAAAACACTATTTTTCTATATTGATAGGAATAATGAAAGAAACAAGTCCCAAATCAAATAATGGAACAATTTTGGATATAAATGAATCTTTTAAAATTGAATTTGATCCTATCAGCGATGCGTTGGCAGCTATAAGAAATGGTGAATGCATAATTGTTGTTGATGATGAGAGAAGAGAAAATGAGGGAGATTTGATATGCGCGGCTCAGTTTGCAACTCCACAGCAAATTAATTTTATGGCTACTGAGGGACGTGGTCTTATATGCCTAGCCATGCAAGGTGAAAAACTTGACTCTTTAGATTTACCATTAATGGTAGATAGAAATACAGATGAAAATCAAACAGCTTTTACGATATCAATTGATGCTGGACCTGAAAATAATGTTACTACTGGAATTTCAGCTGAGGACAGGGCAAAGACAATTCAAGTTGCTATAAACCCACATACAAAACCCGATGATTTGAGAAGGCCAGGACATATTTTTCCATTAAGAGCTAAGAAAGGTGGTGTATTAAAAAGAGCAGGTCATACTGAAGCGGCAGTAGATATTGCGGCAATGTCAGGTCTTTATCCCGCTGGAGTAATTTGCGAAATACAAAATCCTGATGGTTCCATGTCAAGACTTCCACAACTAAAAGAGTATGCAAAACAGTGGGGAATGAAATTAATATCCATAGCTGACTTAATTAGTTATCGTTTTCAAACTGAGAGATTTGTATTTCGAAAATCTGATGCGGTACTTCCAAGTATTTTTGGTAATTTCAAAGCTTATGGATATGTTAATGAACTTGATGGTTCAGAGCACGTTGCATTAGTTAAACAAAAATCATCCAAATTAAGCGAACCGGTACTAGTAAGAATGCATTCAGAGTGCTTAACTGGAGATGCTTTTGGATCTTTACGTTGTGATTGTAGACCCCAGTTAGAGGCTGCATTATCAAGGATAGAAAAGGAGGAAGAAGGAGTTGTTGTTTACTTGAGACAAGAAGGTAGAGGTATTGGTCTTATAAATAAATTAAAGGCTTATAGTTTACAGGATGGTGGATTAGACACTGTAGAAGCTAATGAAAAATTAGGTTTTCCAGCTGATCTAAGAAATTATGGAGTGGGAGCACAGATATTAACCGATCTAGGGATAAAAAAACTAAAATTACTTACAAACAATCCTAGAAAGATTGCTGGATTAGGTGGTTATGGAATAGAAGTTATTGAGAGAGTTCCATTAGTTATTTGTCCAAACGATAATAATGCAGAATATTTGAGTGTAAAAAAAACCAAGTTAGGCCATATGATTGATGAAGATAATTCTAATTCCAGGAATATCGATCCATTTATATCAATTTTTCTTGACGGAAAATATAAATCTATTGATCTAGTTCCAATAAAAAATGATGTTATTAAATTCTGTAGTTATAAGAACATTAATATCAAACTAGAAAGTACTCCAAGATTATTAGCTTTTTGGAATCGACCAAAATTAGTTTGGAGAATTTTGCATGATCAGAATAGAACTAATTCCAACATTACTAATGAAGAAATAAAGAATATAGAATTATTTATTCAGTTTTTATCTAATTATGAAAATAGTACAAAGATTGGAATTATTGTTTCTAGAAACATTGAACAGGTATTACACCCAAAAAGTAGCATCAAATTAATCAATACTAAATTTACTATTAATAATGAAATCTTATATTCATCTACAAGAAAATTTAATCTAGATAAAGAGACATTTAGTATAGTTTTTGTAGGCTAAATTACTATTTTAAAGTTGCTTTTAGAATTTTTGAACCATTAGTAAGCTTTAGAACTATATCCATATCATCAGTCTTACCAAAAACAGTATGAACTCCATCGAGATGAGGCTGAGGCTCATAGACTATGAAAAATTGACTACCACCTGTATCCTTTCCTGCATGAGCCATAGAAAGTGAGCCTTTTAAATGTTTATTGGAATTAATTTCACATTTAATATTATATCCAGGACCTCCAGTTCCAGGCATACCAGATGCTCCGTCACGAGTATTAGGACATCCACCCTGAGCCATAAATCCAGGAATAACTCTGTGAAATGCTAGACCATCATAAAAACCATCACTAATCAAATTCGTAAAGTTTTTAACTGTATTAGGTGCGTCGTCATTGAAAAATTCAATATTAATATTCCCTACTTCTGTTTCAAATAATGCAGTTGTCATTTTTATTTAATATGTAAATATTCTGATATTTTAATAGCTAAAGCAACTTTTCAAGGTTTTCCTTAATGGTATTTATATCTATGTTATCTTTTATACTATTTTTGTCTTCCTCCCAATTTTCAACTACGAGGTTTTTCTGTGGTGGTGAAATTAACAACCTATCTTCTGCTGTTTTAGGTACAAAATTTTTTTCAACCAGCTTGCATTCATAGTCTAATTTAATGCAGAAATCTTTTATTTCCTCAATGTTAATCATTTCAACTGTTGGCAAAGGAAAATCTTGAGCTTCTAATAGACCACAATATCTTGTTGCATCATCCTTATCTTCAAACATAAGAACAATGGTCCTTCCTTTAAGTTCGATTGAATGAATACCTTCCTTATCTGTTCCTGAATTATATAAAAGAACAAATACGTTCATAATTATCGATTTTTCTATTTACATAGTATTTGATTAAGAATCAGAAAGTGATAATTCTTGTAATCTTGTATATAAAGCAATTTCTTCTTCATTTATATCAGCAGGTATCACTACCAAGATTTCAACATATTGATCACCTACATTATCTTCGAAAGTTAAACCCCTACCTTTCAAACGTAACATTCTTCCCGTAGAGGATTTTGGTGGTACTTGAAGTGTGACATTTCCATCAAGGGTAGGAACCTCTACTGCACAACCAAGAAGAGCATCATGAGGAAATAACTCTAATTTATAAAGAACTCTTAAACCATCAATCCTTAGACCACTTTCGGTTTGAACTTTTAACTGTAGATAATGATCTTTACCTCCTCTCGCTATATTTTCAAGTCTTAATCGCCATCCATCTCCAGCGAATGGAGGTGTATCAACTTCTACAACAGTTTCATCTTCAAGTTCAATTAAAATTGAAGCTCCATTTAAGGCCTCATCTGGAGTTAAGTCAATAACTGTTTCAATATCTTGGTGGAGTTTAACTGGAGGCGGCTCTTCTGGAGAGGTTGTAGGGTATTGATAATTGTTAAATTCATCATTATTTATGTTTATCGATTCATCCTCAAATGCTTCATCATCATATTCCTCATGATTCTTTGGTGAGAATTCATATCCAAATAATGCATCAAGATAATCTTGAAAATCAGGAAAGCCTGTCTTGAAATTATTATTTTCGTATTCATCCTTGATATTTTCATCAGAATTTTTTTCCTTCAGATTAGGATCACGTAAATATTCGTATGCTTCGTTAATTAATTTAAATCTTTCTTCTGCATTAAGATCATTTTTATTTAAATCTGGATGCCATTTTCTTGCTTCTCTTCGAAAGGCCTTTTTAAGTTCTTTATCATCGAAATCAGGGGATAAACCCAAAATCGACAAATAGTCTTTTTTAGAGGAAGTAGTCATTGTCCCATGGATCATCGTCCCTAGAATTACCATACCTCGAATTTCTATAATTACTATTCATTTGATTATCCCAAGGATCATCATCCCAATAATCATCTGAAAAGAGTTCATCCTTTAATGATCCAAATGTATTTTTGATACTCTGTAAGGGATTATTATCAGTTTTCTTTTCTAAGGCAAATTTTCTGTTTAAGCCGAATAATGCCTCTTGAAGTGCACTTACTGAAATTTCTAATTCTCGAGGATCATCATCATCTATATAATCTTCAACATCTTGAATGGCTAATTCAACGGCTCGTTGTTGCCTTTCGGCGCCATAAGGTCCAAATTCTAATGAAGCATCCCTAAGTCTTCTCTCAGCTTGCGCGATAAGAGTTAGAGCACTGTTTTTTCTATCAATTACAGATCTTCTCTTCCTATCTTCATTTGCTTTTGCTTTTGCATCTTCAATTATCGCATTTATTTCTTGTTCATTTAAATTAGAACCTCCAGAGATTGTAACTGTTTGCTTTCTTCCTGTTGTTCTATCAGTAGCACTTACTTCTAAAAGACCATTAGCATCAATATCAAATGCTACCTGCACTTGAGGTATACCTCTTGGAGCTGGAGGTATCCCTGATAATCTAAATTTACCAAGTGATTTATTTTCAGAGGCTAAAGGTCTTTCTCCCTGCCGTACTTGAACAACAACAGATGATTGATTAGCTTCTGACGTACTAAAAACATCAGATTGTCTAACTGGTATTGGCGTATTACGAGGAATGAGTACCTTCATAAGTCCACCAATAGTTTCTAAACCTAATGATAAGGGAGTGACGTCATTTAATAGTAAATCTTGTAAATCACCACTAATAATTCCAGATTGTATAGCTGCTCCAACTGCTACGACTTCATCAGGATTAACTGATTGACAAGGATCATTAGGAACAAGAGTTTTTACTAATTGTTGAACCATTGGGATTCTTGTACTGCCACCTACAAGAACTACCTCATCAATGTCTTCTGCGTTCCATCCAGAATCATCAAGTGCTATTTGAACAGGCTCTAATAATCTATCAAGTAAATCCTGTGATAATGATTCAAATATTTTCCTATCTAAGGTTTCTTCAATATGTAACGGCCCCTCTTTACTTGTTGTGATAAATGGTAATGATATTTTCGTTTTTTGCAATCCTGACAATTCACATTTAGCTTTTTCAGCAGCCTCAGTTAATCTCTGTAAAGCTTGTCTATCCCTTCTTAAATCAATATTATGTTTTGCTAGAAATTTTTCTGCAAGCCAATCAACTATTTTTGAATCAAAATTGTTTCCTCCTAGCTGTGTATCACCACATGTAGCTTTAACATCAAATACACCATTAGAAATTTTCAATAATGAAACATCAAATGTTCCTCCTCCTAAATCAAAAACTAAAACATTATTAGAAGAACTCTTTTCAAAACCATAGGCTAAGGCAGCAGCAGTAGGTTCATTTAGAATTCTATCTACTTTAATACCAGCTAATATTGCAGAATCCTTTGTAGCTTGTCTTTGTGATTCATTAAAGTAAGCAGGAACTGTAATAACTGCAGAATCAACAGTATCTCCAAGATATGTTTCGGCATCATTAATTAATTTTCTAATCAATGAGCTCACTAATTCTTCTGGTGCATATTCTCTTTCTGTATTTGGACTTAGAACCCTAACGCTTCCATTGGTATTAGCCTTTACGTTATAAGGAACAGAAATACTATTCTCATCTAATTCATCCCAGTCACTACCAATAAATCTTTTAAGGTTATAAAAGGTATTCTTAGGATTTAGAACAAGCTGTCTTCTCGCTTGGTCTCCTATTACTATTTCCTTATCTTTTGTAAACCCAACTATTGAAGGTGTTGTTCTAGAACCTTCAGAATTAGCAATAACAATTGGACGACCAGCTTCTATAACTCCAACAACAGAGTTAGTAGTACCTAAATCAATTCCAACTATTTGCCCCATGATTTTAGATCGCTAAATTAAAGCAAAATTTACTAATAATTTAATTAAATTTTTATCTTAGATATTTACATATAATAGTAAAAATCAAATATTTTCAACTTAATTTAAATAAAAAGATTATTTATAACTTATCAAAAAGATTACTGCCTACTTTAAAACATTATTTACAGACATAGTTGTTGATGTAGTTAGCCAAAATAAACTAATATAAAACGGAGAGAGAGGGATTCGAACCCTCGATAAAGTTGCCCCTATACAGCATTTCCAGTGCTGCGCCTTCAACCACTCGGCCACCTCTCCCAAGATAATCATCTTAACCCCTTATCATCCCATTTTTGAGGAAATTTATTTGAAAAAGACTTTCACAGTCACGATTAAAAATATAGAAACCGGCAAGTTCTACCAAGAGCAGGTTAATAGTGACGAGTATATACTTAAGGAATTTGAAAAGAAAGGTTTCAAACTTTCATTTTCTTGTAGAAATGGTTGTTGTACAAGTTGTGCAGTTAAAATAATATCTGGTACTTTGCAACAACCTGAAGCCATGGGTGTATCTCAAGCATTGAAAAACAAAGGTTATGCACTTCTTTGTGTTGCTAAAGCATCATCAGATCTTGAGGTTGAAACTACATATGAAGATGAAGTATACGATTTACAATTTGGACAATATTTTGGGAGGGGAAATACAAGAGTTGCGCCACCTTGGGAATTTGAGGAAGATTAATTATCATGTTTGAATTAAATGAAATAGATGAGCTTGCAAATCAAGTAAACTTTTCCAGTTTGTATGAAATAGCTAAGAAATCGGCACAAATTGGCAATGAAATTTTAAAGGTTAATTACAATAAAATCCAGAAAATATCATCAAAGGGTAGAAAGGGTGATCTAGTTACCAATGTAGATTTGGAGGTTGAAGTCAAAATAAAAGAATATTTATTAGAAGAAACGCCAAACATATCAATAAATGCAGAGGAGTCGGGTAAATTAACAAAATCTTCGGATTTAACTTGGTGTATAGACCCACTAGACGGTACAACAAATTATTCCCATGGATACCCTTTTTTTGGAACTTCTATTGGTCTTGTATATAAAAATAAACCAATTATAGGGGCCATATCAGTACCTTATTTAAATGAACTATATTCAGCCTGTATAGGTTTAGGTTCATTCTGCAATGATAGTGAACTTAAAGTATCTTGTCCTTCTAAGCTTTCTGATAGTTTACTTGTAACTGGTTTTTCTTACGACAGATTTGAGACAGAGGATAATAATTATGCTGAATTTTGTTATTTAACACATAAAACAAGAGGAGTTAGAAGAGGGGGTGCAGCAGCAGTTGATCTAGCATTTGTCGCGTCAGGTAAGGTAGATGGATACTGGGAAAGGGGATTAGAAGTATGGGACCTAGCTGCCGGTGCTATTATTGTTAAAGAGGCGGGTGGCATTATTTCTGATTATCCATCAGGCGAATTTAATTTAAGTTCTGGAAGGATATTAGCTTGTTCTCCTAGCCTTGAGTATGAATTAAAAAATGAACTAAATAAAGTCTCTCCATTTAAAAAAAATCTCTATACCTAATATTCGTTAAATATTAAAATGACAGATATAAAAGAAATTAAATTAGTCGATGTAAAAAATAACTCAAATATCATAAATAATTTAAATAGTATTTATAAACTATGGGGCTATGAAGAGGTCTCACCCTCATTTATAAATACTTTGGAGACGATAAAAGGTCGTGGTGTTATTGACGAAAATCAGGTTGTGGGAATAGTAAGTAATAATGCATTATGTCTTAGGCCAGAAATGACAACATCTATTGTTAAATTGTCATCTACTAGATTAATAAATAAGAAAAGACCAATAAGACTATTCACCAATGGAATGGTCTTTGATAAAAAAAATAATAAAAATTCTATCAAGTTACAAGAGAAACTTCAGAGTGGAATTGAATTAATTGGATATGATACAAAATCACCAGAAATTGAAGTTATTAATATATTGTTTGATGCAATCGATAATATTAATTTGAAGGATGATTGTAATTTATGTCTACTAGTTAGTACCACAAAAATAATGGACTTGATACTGTACAAATATAAAAACAATAATTTTGAAGAAATCAAGAAAAGTTTGGTTAATTTTGATCAAGATAATTTATGTAAATTAGAAATAGATGAAGATGATAAATATATTCTTAAAGATCTTTTATTCACACGAGGAGAACCAACTGAAATATTAAAAAAATTAAAAACAATATTTGGTACTAGTAGAACTTTAGATGACTTAAATTTTTTATTTGAAACATTATCAAAAATATCAAATAGATATGGTGTTAAATTACAACTTGATCCCACTTTTCAACCTCACTTGAATTTATATGAAGGAATAGTTTTTCAACTAATAGGGGATAATGGCAAAAATAAAAGTGTCATCGCAAAAGGTGGTAGATATGATGAGTTGGTAAGATTTTTTAGTCCGAATGAGAAAATCTTTAATGGGATCGGTTTTACAATCTCAGTAGACACTTTAAGAAATTTTATTAAGGAAGAAAAGACAGATAAAAAAAAGATATTATTAATGTTTAAAGATTCTTATTTGTTAGAAAAAGGTATGAATGAACAAAAAGTACAACAGAAAAGAGGAAATATTGCTGTCTTACATTTAAATCCATGTGATGACTTAACTAAAGCCAATCAAATAATGAAAGAAAATAATTGTAGTGAGATTTTGTGGGTTAATTAAAACCTTTTAAAAATTTATCTTACATTTTCATATAGTGTTCGGACAATACTCCCAATTAAACTTGATTAACTAGTTTTTACGAAATAAGATTTAATATGTTTGAGTTTTTTTAAATGGAAAAAGGCGAAATTCGTATTAATACTGAAAATATTTTCCCAATTATCAAGAAGGCAGTATATTCTGACCATGAAATCTTTTTAAGAGAACTTGTTAGTAATGGTGTTGACGCAATTAGTAAAAGAAGAATGGCCTCTATGGCAGGTGATTGCGAGAATACTGAGGAGGCTCGAGTAAAATTAACAATTAACCGTGAAAAAAATACGTTAACAATTTCCGATAATGGAATTGGAATGAATGATGAAGAAATTAAGAAATACATAAACCAAGTTGCATTTTCTAGTGCTGAAGAATTCCTAACAAAATACAAAAAAGATAATGATGAATTCATAGGTCATTTTGGACTAGGTTTTTATTCAAGTTTCATGGTGGCAGATAGAGTTGATATATTAACTAAGTCGGCAATTGGGGAATCAAAAGCTTTCAAATGGTCTTGTGATGGATCGCCAAATTTCACGTTAGAAGAATCAGAAAGAGAGACAATTGGTACAGATGTTATTCTTCACCTACTTGAAGAAGAAAAAGAGTTTATCGAGCCTGAAAGGATTAAATCACTAATAAAAAAATATTGCGATTTTATGCCAATAGATGTCTTATTAGAAGGAGAGACAATTAATAAGAAAAATCCTCCTTGGAGAAAACAACCTAGTGAATTAAAAGATGAAGATTATATTGAGTTATATAAATACCTTTATCCTTTCCAGGGAGATCCACTTTTATGGATTCATCTAAATACAGATTATCCATATGACATACAAGGGATATTGTATTTTCCAAAGTTGTCAGGTAGAGCTGATTGGGAAAAAGGAGAAATAAAACTATTTTGCAATCAGGTATTCGTAAGCGATTCAATTAAAGAGATAGTACCAAAATACCTTTTACCTCTAAGAGGAGTTATTGACTCTACAGATATACCTCTAAATGTTAGTAGAAGTGCATTACAAACAGATAGAAAAGTAAGGTCCATATCATCATTTATCTCAAAAAAAATCGCAAATAAACTGAAGGATTTGATAAAAAATTCTCCAGAATTTTATGCAGAAATTTGGGAGTCAATCTCTGCTTTTATTAAAATTGGTGCTATCGAAGATGAAAAATTTGCTGATTTAGTCAATAACAGTATAATTTTCGAAACAATAATAAATTCAGATAAAGACTTAACTAAAGATATTGAAAATAAATCCCTCATCAAGTCCAATGATAAATATTTTACAACTCTCGCAAATTACAAAGAGCGAAATAAATTAACTGATTCTAAAAAAATAATTTACTGTTCAGATTTGATTTCACAGTCTAGTGCATTAAATATCTGTTTATCTGATAATAAAGAAGTTATTAAATCAGATCCCTTAATTGACGCACAATTTCTTCCATGGTTGGAAAGTAAAAATGAAGATTATCAATTCCAAAGAGTGGATTCAGAAATAAATGAACTAGAAGATAAAGAATCTAAAGAAATTGTAGATAAGGATGGCAAATCAAATACAGATAATCTTAGAGATACGATAGTTAAGGCCCTTAACAATGAGAAAGTAACAGTTAAAGTGCAGTCACTTTCCAGTAAAGATGCTCCACCAGCGATGATCTTGCTTCCAGAACAAATGAGAAGAATTAATGATATGGGCGCTTACATGGAACAAAAGATGCCTGGCTTACCTGAATATCATGTGCTCTTAATTAACAAAGAACATCCACTTATTGTTGGTCTTAATAAAATTACAGGCAACAAAATAATAATTGATGAAAAAGATCCTATTGAGAACCCATTGGCATCTAAAATTGCTAATCATGTTTACGATATGGCTAAGCTTTCCGTTGGTGGATTAGATCAAGAACAGATAATTAATTTACAAAATAATAATGCCGAATTAATTTCAGAATTACTTAATTCAACAAATTGAGTCATGTGTTAGAATTTTTAAAGATATAACTCAATAAAAATGTCAAGAGTTTGCGAACTGACCGGTGCAAAAGCTAATAACGGGATGGCAGTGAGTCACTCACATATTCGTACAAAAAAATTGCAACAAGTTAATCTCCAAAAAAGGAGACTTTGGTGGGAAGAAGGCAAAAAATGGGTGAATATTAAAATTAGCACCAAAGCACTAAAGTCCATACAGAAAGTAGGTTTAGATAAATTTGCTAAATCAAATGGAGTTGATTTAAAAAAATTCTAAATTTGATGAGAAATTTAGTAGTAAGTATATTAATATCTTTTATTTTTTTATTTAATTGTAGTTCAGCAATCGCTTTTGACTTTGCTCCTGAAGTTGGAGATATTGCTCCAAACTTTCAATTAAAAGGTTTTAATAAAAACATAAAATCAAAAAATGTTTGGGAATTAAATGATTTTAAAGGTAAGTGGATTGTTATGTATTTTTATCCAAAGGACTTTACCGCAGGTTGCACTCTTGAAGCTAAAGGTTTTTCGGAATTAAAAAAAGATTTTTCAAAATATAATGCCGAAATTGTTGGAATTAGTGCTGATAATCAAGATTCTCATGAAAGTTTCTGCAGCGAGAAATCTATAAACTACACTTTATTATCCGATCCTGAAGGAATTATTAGCAATAAATATGGTTCTTGGATTCCTCCATTTTCAGATAGAAATACTTTTTTGATTTCTCCTAAAGGGGAAATTTCTTATAGATGGATAAGTGTTTTACCTATAAATCATGCCAAAGAAGTACTTAATGTACTAAAGAAAAAAATATAAATTTTGCACGAACTTTCATTTGGAACTTGGTTAATTCACATCTCTTCGGTCATTGAATGGATATTTACCATCTTTGTTATATACAAAATTTCTACATATAAAGAATACAATTTATTTTTTTGGTTAAGCTTAGCCATGATTCCAAACCTAATAGGAGCTATGTGCGCTATTACATGGCATATCTATGATAATCAAGATTTATTGTATGGATTAGTAACGCTTCAGGGGATATTTACATTTATTGGTAATTCAACATTAGCTCTCGCATTATTCACTATTTTCAAAAAGGAAGAGACTTATGAATGATTTATTTTTTAAATTTATAGAAAAATTGGGTTCCATTGATAACACATTATTGTTCGCAGTATCAATAATTCCATATGCAATATTTTTATTTTACTTATATAAAATTAATTCTGTTAATATTTTTGTAAAAACAGGATTTACCTTAACTGTTTTATTCGTATTCATAACTATATTGGTATCTATCTTCACACTAAATTACTATGATAAAACCCTTGTTGAGGTTGACTTCCTTCATGGTTTTGCAGAATCCTTCCTAACTCTAAGTGATTTTGTTATTTTGTTTGGATTTATAAAGTTGTTAAATAGCTTAGAAGTAAACAACTCTTAAGACCTTTTACAATTTTGTGTTTTTTAGGTAAAAGTATTAGAGAATATATAAAAATAACGATTTTTTATGTTTACTACATTATTTGCAGCTGCAGATCCAGCAACTTTTTCTTGGTCTCCAAAGTGTGCCGTCGTAATGATTGCATGTAATGTTTTTGCTTATGCAATTGCTAGAGCAACAATAAGAAAACCTAATGAAGGTTTTGAAATACCTAATTCAAAATTCTATGGTGGTTTAAGTCACGCATCAGTTGTAGGTGCTAATTGCCTAGGTCATATTTTCGGAATTGGAGCAATCTTAGGATTAGCCTCACGAGGTGTTTTATAAAAATTTATTTATTAAATTTTTAATTACTTAACTTAAATTTTTTAACAATTTTATCTGCCATCTGATCAGGCATAAGTCCTAATTTTTCTTTACTCTGATCAGGTGAAGCATGATCAACTAAAACATCAGGTATACCTATTCTGTATACAGGAATATTTATTTCATTATCGTTTAATAATTCAACTATTGCTGAACCAAATCCACCTATTAGGGTTCCTTCTTCCATAGTTACAATTTTTTGAATCCTACTTGCTAAAGGCATAATAAGATTTTTATCGATTGGTTTCACAAATCTTGCA